>NZ_RAWR01000085.1:0-39441 GCF_003986945.1 Corallococcus sp. AB018
GGGGAGGGGACGGCGGCGGGGATGTTCAGCGCCGGGGCGCCGATGAGGCCCATCACGCCTCCCAGCACGCCCTCCAGGCCTCCGCTCTTGAGGATGTAGCCGTCAGCGCCGGAGTTCTTCACCTTCGCTTCCAGCTCCTGCTCGGAGATGTCCGAGTAGAGGACGAGCTTGGAGGTGACGCCCTTCACCGTGCGGAGGTACTCGACGACGTCGTCGCCGAACATCTCCGGCATGTTCACGTCCATGAGGATGAGCGCGAACGGGCCCTCGGTGAGCTTCTGGTTGAGCGTAGCCAGGTCCGGCGCGCCAATGGCCTCATAGCCGGCGGCCGTCAGGGCCCGGACGGTAAGCTCCAGAAGCATCGGGCTGTCGTCAATGACCAGTACGCGGGACATCGTCCTCCTCAAGGGCTGCCAGCGCACAACCCTACACCTTTGGGTCACGATGGACCATCGAAACGGAGAGCAGGCGGCCGGTCCATCACCGGACGATGGACCCTTGACCCTCTTTATCCTGGTCTCGGATACTTCGCTGCCTTGACCCCGAACTCCTCCCCCCTCCAACGCGCCTTGCGCATGGCGCCAGACCGCACGGTGGCCGCCCAGGCCCGGCCGGAGCTGGAATTCTTCTGCTTCCGCGTGGGCGAGCTGCGCTTTGGCGTGCCCAGTGAGAACGTGCTCGAGGTGCTGCGCGCCGGGCTGCTCACGCCTCTGCCGCGCACGCCGTCCTTCATCCTGGGCGTCACCGGCCACCGCGGACAGGTGCTGCCCGTGGTGGACATGCTGCGCTTCCTCAGCAAGGGCGAGGCGCGCATCGGTCCGCGCACCCGCATCTTCGTGGGCGTCAGCGGCAACTACGTCTCCGGCGTGGTGGCGGACGTCGTGCTCGGCCTGCGCCGCATCCCCGTGGCGGACATCGTGCCGCCGCCCCTGGGCGGTGATCAGGCCGCGGAGCACCTGCTGGGCGTGGTGCATGGGTCGGGCCCGGCGGATGGCCTCAACCTGCTCAACTTCTCCAAGCTCCTTCAGACGGCCCGTCAGCGCGCGGTGGTGCGATGAGCGGCGACGTCTTCCTGGATGAGGAAGCCCCCGAGCAGGAACGGGTCCTGGGAGAGGTGGACGTCCTCTTCTTCCAAATTGGTGATTCGGAGTACGGCACGGACGCGTCGTCCGTGCTGCGCATCGACCGGGCGCTCCCGGACGACCTGACCGTGCGCGACCTGGGACTGCCCCACAGGGGGCACCGCGCGCTCGTGTTCGACACCCCCGAGGGCGAGGGCCACCTGAAGGTGGACGCCGTCAACGGGGTGCGCACCATCCCCGTCGCCGGGCTGCGCCGCATGCCGGCCGCCGCCTCGGCGGCTTCGTATGCGGTGGGCATCTGCCTGGATGAAGAGGCGGGCCGTCCCGTGTTGCTCATTGATTTGGCGGAAACCTTGAAGACGCAAGGAAGGCACTGACACACATGTCCCTGGAGAGCCCCAACGAGAAGCCCGCGAAGTCCCGCGGCGCGAGGAAGTCCCCGGGCGTGAAGGCCGGCGCGGAGTCCGTCATCGCCAACACCGTGACGGATCCGCTCAAGCCCTTCACCGACACGCTGATGGCGGTGCTGGCCGGCAACCTGAACGCGCGAGTGCCGCAGGACCGCGTGCAGGCGGACGCCACCGGCTTCGGCCACCTGCTCAACCAGGTGCTGGAGCAGTTCTCCTCCGCCGAACACCGCAAGCAGGTGGCGGCCCAGGAGATCGATCAGGCGCTCGACTCGCTCATCATCCTGGTGCGTGAAGGCGACCTGTCGCGCTGGAACACGTCCACCGAAGACCCCCAGCTCGGGCCCCTGCTGGAGGGCTTCGGCAAGGTCATCGAGACGCTGCGCATCTTCGTGCGGGAGATCAACGAGGCCGCGCTGCGGCTGTCGTCCTCCGCCAACCAGGTGCTGGCGGCGTCCACGCAGCATGAGACGTCCTCCACCGAGCAGGCCGCGGCCATCCACGAGACGACCGCGACCATGGAGGAGCTGAAGCACGCGTCCGCGCAGATCGCGGAGAACGCGGGCAGCGTGGCGCGCGTGGCGGAGGAGACGCTGGGCGCGGCCCGCGCGGGCCGTGGCGCCATTGGCGAGTTCATCCAGGCCATGCAGCAGATCCGCAGCGACGGCGTCGCGGTGGCGGACTCCATCTCCAAGCTGTCCAAGCGCGTGGAGCGCATTGGCACGGTGGTGGAGGTGATTGACGAGATCGCGGACCGCTCCGACCTGCTGGCGCTCAACGCGGCGCTGGAAGGCAGCCGCGCGGGCGAGGCGGGCAAGGGCTTCTCCATCGTCGCGGCGGAGATGCGCCGGCTGGCGGAGAACGTCCTGGAGTCCACCAAGGAGATCAAGAACCTGATCACCGAGATCCGCGAGGCCACGCAGGCCGCCGCGGGCGCCGCGGACGCGTCCAAGCACGCCACGGAGTCCGGCGAGAAGCTGGGCGCGGTGGCGGCGCAGGCCGTGGAAGGCATCCTCTCCGGTGTGCAGGAGACGAGCGACGCGGCCCGGGTCATCAACCTGGCGACCCAGCAGCAGCGCACGGCCACCGAGCAGGTGGTGGCGTCCATGGCGGAGATTGAAGACGTGACGCGCCAGACGACGCAGGCGTCGAAGCAGGCCACCGGGGCCGCCGCCGAGCTCACCCAGCTCGCGGCCCGGCTCGCCGAGCTCATCAAGCGTTTCAAGGCCGACTAGCAGGCGTTCTCCTGAGGGGAGAAAAGGGGACGAGGGGCGTGCATAGCGCCCTGACGCCCGCGACCCATGGACACCGAGGCCCTCAAGAAATCCCTCCTGAAGAAGTTCCAGGAGGTCACGGCCGACCGACTCCAGAAGATCCAACTGGGAGTCATCGACCTGGAGAAGGAGACCGCGGAGCAGGCCGCGGAGGACGTCGCGCGCGAACTGCACACGATGAAGGGCGAGGCCCGCATGTTGGGCCTGGCCGCCATCGGGCAGCTCGCGCACGCCGCCGAGGACGTCCTGCGCGCCGAGCGCGAAGGCAAGACCGCCACCGAGACGGCCACGGACGTCATGCTCCGTGCCTGCGACGTGCTGTCGGACCTCATCGAGGACCTGGACGCGGCCCACACCGGCTCGTCCGCCACCGAGGAGATGGTGAAGGCGCTGTCGGACGTGTCCGGCCACCCCGTGCCCGCGCTGGGCCCGGTGCGCAAGCCCTCCGCCGCGCCGCCCAAGCCCGCGGTGCAGGCTCCGGTGGCGCCTCCCGCCGCCATGGTGCAGGCCCCCGTGCCTGCTCCGGCGCCCGCGCAGGCCACGCCCCGTGCGGCGGAACCTGTCGTCGTGGCCGCGCCCGCTCCGGCCGCGAAGGAGGAGGAGGCTCCGAACACCGCGAAGAGCAACTCCATCGCGGACCGCAGCATCCGCGTGAACGTGGAGGTGCTGGACTCGCTGGGCCTGCTCGCCGGCGACCTGCTGGTGGAGAGCGCGCGCGGCCGGCTTCGCAGCACGGAGACGGCGCAGCTCTTCGAGCGCTTCAGCCGCCTGGGCGACCGCTTCCTGCGCATCTCCGAGGAGGTGGACGTCCCGGACGTCATCCGCACGGAGCTGGAGCGCGCGGAGGCGGACCTGCACATGCTGCGCGACGACGCGTTCCGCTTCGTGCGCCGCAACGGGGACGGCATCAACACGCTGCACGGCAACCTGGCCCAGCTGGCGGACCACGTGGCCGAGGCGCGCCTGGTGCCGCTGTCCACCGTGTTCGACGCGTTCCCTCGCGCGGTGCGCGACATCGCGAAGACGCAGAACAAGGAAGTGGACCTGATCATCGAGAACGCCGACATCGGCGTGGACCGGTCCATGCTGGCGGACGTGCGCGACGCGCTGGTGCACCTCCTGCGCAACGCCGTGGACCACGGCCTGGAGTCCTCGGACTTCCGCCAGCAGATGGGCAAGCCCGACACGGGCCGCATCCGCATCCGCGTGCGCGTGGACGGCGACATGCTCCACATCGAGGTGGAGGACGACGGCCGGGGCATGGACACCGAGCGGCTCAAGCAGGTGGCCATCAACAAGCGCCTGCTGTCACCGGTGCAGGCCGCCGCGCTGTCGGAGCGCGAGGCCATCGAGCTCATCTTCCGCCCCGGCTTCTCCACGCGCGAACAGGTCAGTGAGCTGTCCGGCCGCGGCGTGGGCATGGACGTGGTGAAGCGCAAGGTGGAGACGCTGGGCGGGTCCGTGGGCGTGCAGAGCCGCCAGGGCCGCGGCACCACCATCACGCTGCGCCTGCCTCAGTCGCTGGCCCTCATGAAGGTGCTGCTGGTGCGCCTGGGCGACGACGTCTACGGCATGCCCGCCGCGGACGTGGTGGCCGTCATGCGCATCAAGCCGGATGACCGCATGGAGGTGTTCGGCACGCTGGCGGTGCGGCACCGGGGCAAGCCCACGGCGCTCGTGGCGCTGGGGCCGCTGTTGGGCCTCAACGGCGGCAACCGCTTCGACAAGCCCCCCGCGGTGGTGGTGCGCCACGGCGACGACTACGCCGCGCTGGTGGTGGACGGCTTCGTGGACGAGCGCGAGGTGGCGGTGAAGCCCTGCGGCGGCGAGTTCCTCAAGGGCGCGCCGTTCATCGCGGGCACGGCGGCGCTGGAGGACGGGCGCATCGCGGTGCTGCTGCACGTGCCGGACATCATGACGGAGGTGCGCCGCATGGCCCGCCCCGTCACCCAGGCGCCCGCCAGCCGCCGGCTGCGCGTGCTCCTGGTGGACGACTCGCCCATCGCGCGTGCGACGGAAGGCGCGCTCGTCAAGGCGCTGGGCCACTCCGTGGAGGAGGCCCAGGACGGCGAGGAGGCGTACGTGAAGGTGCAGAACAACACGTACGACCTCATCCTCACCGACGTGCAGATGCCGAAGCTGGACGGCTTCTCCCTCACGCGGCGGCTGAAGGGCACGCCCGCCGTGGCGCGCATCCCGGTCATCATCCTGTCGTCGCTCGCGTCGCCGGAGGACAAGCGGCGCGGCCTGGATGCGGGCGCGGATGCGTACCTGGTGAAGGGCGAGCTGGGGGTGGAGATCCTGGCGCAGTCCATCGATAGGCTGACCTGAGGAGCCTCTCGTGGGTGGCGGCACGGCGGTGATGGGACTGGCGTTCCGGGTACTCCTGGTGGGGCGGGGCCTGCGCGGGCTGGTGCGCGGGCTCTTCGAGGGCGAGTCCCTGGTCGCCGTGGGCCCGCCAGAGGCGGACTTCGTGGGCGCGGAAGCGGTGGTGCGCAGGCACTTCCCGGACGTGCTCCTGGTGGACCTGGTGTCGTCGGAGGCGCTGGGCGCCATCGAGCGCATCATGGCCCAGCGCCCCACGCCCATCCTGGCGCTGCACCCGGGCGTGCTCACCGGCCAGCAGGCGTTCCAGGCGCTGGCCATGGGCGCGCTGGACGTGATGGACCGGCCCATGACTCCGGGGCCGGACTTCTGGCACGCGGTGAACCGCAAGCTGGTGATGCTGGCGCAGGTGAAGGGCGTGCGCTCGCCGCCTTCCTCGCCCAAGGCCAAACAGCCGGTGCAGGAGGGGCCCACCGCGCCGTTTCCCCTGGTGGCGCTGGCTGCCTCGCTGGGCGGGCCGAAGGCCGTCGCCTCCGTGCTGCGGATGATTCCGCGGGGCTTCCCCGCGCCCATCGCCTACTGTCAACACATCAGCCAGGGCTTCACGGAAGGTCTGGCGCACTGGCTTTCCACGGAGACGGCGCTGCGCGTGGTCGAGGCGACGCATGACGCGTGGATGGAGCCGGGCACGGTGTACATCGCCCCTTCGGGAGGACATCTGCTGGTGAAGCCGGACGGCCGTCTGGAACTGGATACAGGACCTGCCCTGCGGGGCTTCCGGCCCTCGTGTGACATGCTGCTCACTTCGGCCGGGGAGTCTTTCGGCCGGCGGTGCATTGGCGTCATCCTGACGGGCATGGGCCGCGACGGCGCCAGGGGGTTGAAGGAGATTCGCGAGCGGGGCGGGCGCACCATCGCGCAGGACGAGGCCACGTGCGTCGTCTACGGCATGCCTCGCGAGGCCGTGCTCCTGGGCGCGGCGCAGCAGGTGCTGCCGCTGGACGTCATCGCGCCGACGCTCGTCCAGTGGGTGGACGCGTGCTGAACGTGGGCAACAAGGTGCTCCAGCAGCTGGCCGCGCTCCTCCTGGAACGCGCGGGGCTGAAGATCACCCTGGATGGCTACCACAGCCTGCGGCTCGCCCTGTCCACGCGCATGCCCGTGCTGGGGCTGAGCGACCCTGAGAAGTACCTGCAGAAGCTGATGAGCGTGAGCGGCGAGGAGGAGCTGCGCGCGCTCTTGCCGCTGGTGACGGTGGGGCACACGGAGTTCTTCCGCGACGCGAAGCAGTTCCGCGCGCTGGAGCAGAGCGTGCTGCCGGAGCTGCTCGCGCGGGCCCGGCGCGAGATGCGCAAGGTGACCATCTGGTCCGCGGGCTGCGCCACCGGCGAGGAGCCCTACAGCCTGGCGCTGGTGATGGCGGAGCTGGGGGCGCTCGCGGTGGAGGTGGACCTGTGGGCCACCGACCTGAACCTGGCCGCGGTGGAGGCCGCGCGGCAGGGGCGCTTCACCACGCGTCGCGCGATGGCCATTGGACCGGAGCGGCTCAAGCGCTTCTTCCGGCCCGTGGAGGACGGCTACGAGGCGTCTCCCATCCTGCGCGAGTACATCCGCTTCGACGGTCAGAACCTGGCCGTGCCGGTGTTCGACAAGGTGGCGCCCGCGTCGTTGGACCTCATCCTCTGCCGCAACGTCATCATCTACTTCGACCTGCCCACCATCCGCGCGCTGATGGACCGCTTCCTCGCGGCGCTGCGTCCGGGCGGGCTGCTCTTCCTGGGGTACTCGGAGAGCCTGTTCAAGGTCTATGACCGCTTCGAGATGATCGAAGTGGACGGTGCGTTCGTGTACCGGCGCCCCTTGGGCGAGCGCCCCCGTCCGCCGCCGCCGCTGGCGCCCATGGCGTCGGAGCTCCGGCCGGGCAGCCCGGAGTCCTTCGCCGTGGAGCTGCGCCAGCGGATGCAGGCCAGCGCGGAGACCGCGGCCAGGCTGCGCACCGACGCGGCGGGTGCCAAGGCTCCGGACGCGCCCGTGCGCAGGCCCACCCTGGAGATGCCCGCGTTGGGCGCGCTGGCGGGGCGCCGCACCGGGGAGTTCCCCGCCGTCCGCCCGGAACCGGCCCGCACCGGGGAGTTCCCCGCCATCAAGGAGGATCCGACCCGTCCCGGAGAGCCTCCGCGCCGGACCGCGACGACTGGTTCCTTCGCGGCGGTGCGCGTGGATCCGCCCGCGTCCCGGCCGCTGACGGAAGCGGTGCCCGCGCGCCCCAGCGGTTCGTGGCCGCAGCTGCTGCCGCCCGCGGAGCGCTTGAACATGGCCGTGCGCAAGATGGCGCAGGGAGACTTCCCTGGCGCCATCGACGGCGTGAAGCGCCTGCTGGT
Organism: Corallococcus sp. AB018; assembly: GCF_003986945.1. NCBI lineage: Bacteria > Pseudomonadati > Myxococcota > Myxococcia > Myxococcales > Myxococcaceae > Corallococcus > Corallococcus sp. AB018. The sequence continues at coordinate 7,470 of NZ_RAWR01000085.1, forward strand.
GGACGAGCCCTCCGACCTGGACGCGCTCCTGACGCTGGGCAACCTGTACTCGCTCACCGGCCGCATCGACGAGGCGCGCGAAACCTTCGGTCAGGCGCTCCAGCGCGAGCCGCTGTGCGTGGAGGCGCGCGTCTTCGGCGGGGTGGCGGCGATGCAGGCGGGGAGCCTGACCGAGGCTCGCTCCGAGCTGGCCAAGGCCCTGTTCCTGGAGCCCACGCTGGCCATTGGCCACTACCTGCTGGCCCAGGTACAGGAGCGCACGCAGGACTTCGAGGCGGCCCGGCGCAGCTACCGCAACGCCGTTGCTCAGCTGAAGTATCCGCAGCGCCCGTTGGCGGGGCACTACCCGGAGATGCTCGACTCCGCGGAGGCCATCTCCCGCGCGGCCCGCTATGCGCTGGCCGCGCTGGAGGAGCAGCCGGGCTGAAAGCAGCACAGCCCGGCGCACGGCGGAACGACGTCAGTCCAGGTTGCCCTTCACCTGATCCAGGCTCTTGGACGGATCCAGCACCGCGCCGAACTTCTTCTGGATGTACGTCTTGGCCTGGCTGCGCAGCAGCATTCCGGGGTCGGTGCCCTCGCCGGAGATGGCCTTGTCCGTGATGACGAAGCTGGCGTCCAGGTTGATGCCCATCACCTTGCCGACGAGCTTCGCGCCCTCGTCGCCCTGCCAGTCGGACTTCACGCCGTACTTGGAGCCCCAGTAGTGGAGGAGCTGCTCGACGCGCTTCTTGACCTCGTCCTTGGGAAGGTTGTGGGGGACCTCGAACTTCATCGTGCCCATGGCTGACTCCTGATTCATTCCGCGAAAGCGGGTGCGTCCGTCCGGTTTAGTGACCCCGGGCCGGAAAGTGAACCGCCGTCTTCAGGGGGATGTCCACCGGCGGCCTACCGGGCTGTCTTCCGGCGGGACTTCTTTACATTCGCGGGAGCCTCGGGCTGCTCGGCCGTGGCGCCCCATCGCTCCAGGTACGGGTCCAGGTCGAACTTCTCCGCGGTGCGGAGCGAGCTCATGGGCCGCACCTTCCCAATCACCGCGCGCTCCTGGAAGGGCCGGTCGTGCAGCCCCAGGACCCACATGAAGTTGGAGACGCTCGCCGGGTCGCGTCCGTCCACCGCGTAGGTGTCGTTGAGCCGCGCGATGCGGGCCAGCGCTTCTTCTGGCGTGGGGCTCCACTCGAGGATCTTCTTCCCCCAGAGCATGCGCAGGTAGTTGTGGATCCGCCCTCGCTCCCGCAGCTCGCGCTGGGCCGCGTTCCAGAGCGCGTCCTGCGTGCGGCCCTGATCCAGATCCTCGAAGGAGTAGAGATGCGGGCGCGGATCCTTCCGGTGGCGTGAGAGCGTTTCGCGCGCCCAGCCAGGCAGGGAGTCCGTGCTCAGCTGCTTCGGGCCGGGCGTGTGGAAGCAGTAGTTGAAGCCCAGCTCGCGGCGCACGAGCAGCTCCTCCACGAAGGACTGCACGGAGGGGTGGTCCTTGCCCTTCGCCGCGATGGCCGCGCGCGCTGCCTCGCCGGGGAAGAGGTTGCCCCAATGGAAGTAGGGCGACAGGTTGGACTGCTGGCCCAGGCCTGGATCATTCCGGCCGGTGTCGTAGCCCTCCAGCCGCTCGTGGAGGAATGCATCCAGCGCCTTGAGGCCTGCCTTGCGTCCACCGCGCTCGGAGACGGGCTTCACGGAATGATCCAACGCGAACGTGTCCAGCTCGGCGCGGGCCTTCACGGCGTCGGAGAGCTCGAAGTCCGGTTGCAGCTTCGCGCCCGACACGCGGGGCTTTCGCTGGGGCAGCGTGCGCTCCAGGTACTCCGGCCACAGCTTGCGCAGCTTGGGGCGCAGCGCGTACGCGCCCACCTGGGCCGCGGGGATGCGCTGCATGGGCACCACGCAGGAGGCGTCCACGGCGATGAGCGGCACCCGCAGCGCCTTCGCCGCGCCGCGCAGGTGGCCCGGGATGATGTACGTGGGGAACAGGTCCGACACGACGGCCGCCGCGCGCCGGCCCAGGCTCGCGAGCCGCGGCTTGTGCTCCTTCTTCGTGCGCGGCAGCTCCAGCCAGTACTGCAGGCCGCGCGCGGCGCAGCCCTTCGCCATGTCCGCCATGCCCTCCAGGGCCCACGCGTGGAGCCGCTCCGATGCGTAGGGGTAGTCCGGGCGGATGGCCTGGTAGACGACGACGGGCAGGCCCAGGTGGTTGCCCAGCGCGATGGCGGCGTCCAGCGCGTGGTTCTCCTCCCACCGATGGTTCACCATGCACCAGTAGAGGACGAAGTCGCGCTGACCAGGAGGGAAGGGGGCTTCGTTCACCGCCTGCACGCGGGCGGAGTCGACGCCGAGTTCGGACCACGAGATGCCTTCGGGCATGGGCGCGCGAGAATCTTCGACACGCGGCGGAAAACCAACACGCGCGCACCGGTTGTGGTTTTCTGCCGGACGGCCGGACCCAAGGAGCGCCTCGCGTGTCACACCGTCGAATCTGGAACCTCCCTGTCACCGTCCTCGCGGTCGCGCTGATGTTGCCGGGCCTCGCACTCGCGCAGGCGGGTGGCACGGGCGTCTATCCGGCACCGCAGCCGCCGCCTCCGCCCGCGCCGGGCATGTACCCGGCGCCGTCCTCGCAGGCCGAGCCCCAGGCGGAAGAGCCGCGGCCCGTGTCGGCCTCCAGCGACGCTGACGGGCAGATGCCTCCCTCGCGGCCGTCGAACATCGACGCGTATCCGCCGTCCACGCAGACGAACCCGGATGACGTGCCTCCCCGCGCGAGCGACGCGCCGCTCGCGCCGCCGGATCCGGACCGCCTGCGCACCGAGCCTCAGGCGCCGTTGACGGAAGGCACGCGCGAGGTTCGCCCGGAGTCCATCCGCGACGAGACCGCGACGGCCGCCTCGCGACTCCGCCCTCCGCCGGAGGACAACGGCGTGTTCCTGGACGGCCAGCGCCGCCGGGGGCCGTTCCTGTCCGGTCCCGGCAGCACGCGCTTCGTGCTGCACCACACGGCCCTGGGCGCGTTGGGCGGCTTCTTCACGCAGGCGTTCAACAAGGAGTTCAACTTCGACCGCAGCTCGCGCGAGTCCATGCTCGCGGGCACCCTCATTGGCGCGGGCCTGGGCTTCGGCGCTTCCGCGTGGTGGCAGTTCAACAACTGGGTGGACACGCCCATGGCGAACTTCACCATCCTCAACTCGGGGATCGGCGGCATGTTCCTCGCGGGCTTCATGGACCTCATCACCCAGGACGCGGGCGTGCTCACCTGGGCCGGGTTCCTGGGCGCGGAGCTGGGCGCGTGGCTGACGGCGGGCATCGGGGGCGGGCAGTTGCCGCTCTCGGACGGCCTGCTGGTGGCGTCCGGCGCGGGCTGGGCGGCGGCGTACAGCGCGCTGTTCCTCGCCATCGTGCACTTCTCCGGCACGGCCATCTCCGGCAAGACGTGGAAGGACCTGCTGCTCATCTCCCCGGGAGTGGGCGCGGGCGTGCTGGCCCTGGCGACCATGCGCTACAACCCCACGGCGTCGCAGATTCTGCGTGCGGACCTCTTTGGCGGCGGTGTGGGCGCGGCGGTGCTGCTCATCTCCGGCCTGGTGCTGGGCGGCTTCAACCAGTCCACCCCCTACGTGCTGTCCTTCCTGGGCTCCGCGGGCGCCATCACCACCGTGAGCCTGTTGTGGGAAGAGAGCGTGGACCGGTCCTCCCTGCGCAGCGCCAAGGACCGGCCCTACAAGAACGTCTGGTGGTAGACGGCCAGGCGGACGGGCGAGCAGGCGTGATGGCACGCGGGGATGGGCGGCATCACCTTTCCCCGGTATGGCGCGCGTCCTTCCGTTCTCGGCCCTCCTGACCTCGCTGGGCTCCTCGCTGGAGCCCGGTGACGGTCCTCCTCGCGGCAACGCGGCCCCATTGCCCACGCATGTGCGGCCCCTGCTGGAGGCCGCGAACCCGAGCGCCGAGCTTCGCCGGTTGCGCGACTCGGGCGGGCTGTTGAAGGACGCACGTCCCGCCCTCTACGTGGTGGAGCTGCACGGCCCCGCGGGCCGCTTCTCCGGCCCACCCGTGCGCTACCTGCTGTGCGCGCTGACGCCGGACGCGGTGCCGTCGCTGGAGCAGGACCCGTACCGGCCCCGCGCGTGGGAGGTGGAGCCCGCCGTCACCCTGGTGGCGGATGACCACGGCGCCCTCCGCGCCCTCCTGGCCGAAGCCGCCGAGCGCGGCATCTCCGTCTGGAAGGGGCTGTACGACGGCAGCCCGGTGTCGCTTTTGCGCATCGAACCGTCCCCGGTGTCCAAGCGCCTGCAGGCGGTGCTGGACGAGGCGCCCATGCGGCCCCTGGCGGCCCTGAGCGAGCAGGGCCAGACCTTGGCCGCGGTGGTGCCGCTGTCCGAGCCGGGCCTGGAGCTGTGCCCCATCCACCGTGCCCTGAAGGGCGTGGAGACGTTCCAGGAGGACACCTTCCTCACCCTGGTGGCCGCGTACGCGCGCGTGACGGAGCTGGACGCGCCCCTCACCACGCCGCAGGGACTCTCCGCGGCGCGCGAGCGCCTGGCCACGCTGGTGCCCGGACAGCACGCCGTGCTGCTGGTTCTGCCGGGAGGCCGGGGCCGCATCCTGCGCTTCCGTCAGGGCCTGGACCTGGCGCACCTGAAGGGCGCGCCTCGAAACCCCACGCTGCGCAGCCTGGACCTGGCGCTGCTCAACGCGTTGGTGCTGCGCACGGTGCTGGGCATCCAGGAGCCGGAGGCGTCCGGACATCCACAGGTGTTCCCGGTGCACGGCCTGGGCGCGCTGGTGGCGGGCGTGGAGGCCGGCACGTTCCAGGCGGGCTTCGCGCTCAACCCTCCGCCGGTGTGGGAGGTGAGGGCGGTGATGGAGGCCCAGGCCACGTTGCCTCCGCGCACCCTGCGCGTGGAGCCGCGCGTGCCCGCGGGGTTGCTCTTCATGGATCCCGAAGCCTGACGGCCTCCTGTGTGCGTGCGCTGACCGGCACCGCGCAGGACTGGCCATGGTGGGCTGACACACCCACACGCCTTTCGCTTCACCCCGGGTGCGGCGGGGCAGGGTAGACTCCTCGGCCTCGGGGCGGGGTCCGGCCGCTCCGTCTTTGCGAAGGCAGGGTGTGATGCGCGTGGACTTCCGCCGCGCCGTGCAATGGCGACTCCGGGCCCGGATGGCCGCGGGCTTGAGCGGCTGGGGCGTGGCGCTGCTGCTGCTCATGGGCACCCGCGTGCTGGCGCAGACGCAGGCGGACCGGCTCTATCTGAGCTACGGCCTCTCCGGCGGCGGCTCGCTGGAAGCGGGAGGCGCCCGCATCAAGGAGCGGCGGACCCTGGAGCTGCGCGTGCCGCTGCCGCCACTCGTCCTGGGGCGCACGTACCTGCTGCCGTCGGTGGGCTACGAGACGCGGTGGATGGGCGCGGACGTGCCCGCCGTGCGCGATGACGCGGTGGATCGGCAGTTCCACCGCATCCAGTTGGGGCTCACGGTCGTCCGGCCCCTGGTGCCGCGCTGGCTGCTCGTCACGGGCGTGATGGCCAGCACCCGCACGGACTTCCAGTCCTCCTTCGACATGGCGCTGGACACGTCGTGGGTGGCGTTCGCGATGGCCAACTACCAGTTCGAGGACACGCCGGGGCTCGGGGTGACGTTCGGAGTGGTGGCGCTGTGGCCGTTCGACAAGCTGCCGGTGGTGCCCATGCTGAGCCTGACCTACAACCGGGGCCCGTACGTCCTGGAGGTGGGCCTGCCCCGGCTCACGCTGCTGCGCAAGCTGGGCGACACGGTGGAGCTGGGGCTGGTGGGCGCGCTGGACATGCAGGTGCTCCGCACCCGCTTCGACCCGGAGCTCCGGGCGCTGAACGCCAGCTACCTGCGCGAGACGCAGGTCCGCGTGGGCCCCACCGTGAACGTCCACCTGGGCCGCGACCTCTGGCTGAGCTCGTCGGTGGGCCTGTCGCTGATCAACGACTACGCGCTGCTGGACCGCCAGCGCGAAAGCCTGAACGTCCGCGGGCTGGACATGGGGCCCGCTCCGTACGCGCGCGTTGTCCTGGGCTGGCGGCCCGGACGGCCCCAGGCGAAGGCGAAGAGCCCGCGCCCGGCGCCCTGAGCACCGCGGAGCGGACCTACTGTCCCTCCGGGACGTCCGTGGCCTGCGGCGCCTCTTGTTTCGGCGCCTCATTCCTCGGGGGCTCTTCTGGGAGGGCGTCCTCCAGGAAGGGAGGGGGCGCCTGGGCCAGGAAGCGCTCCAGGTCCTCCCGCGCCGCTTCCGCCCGGGCGTCGCCATGCTGGGCGTAGCACGCGGCGCGCTCCATCAACAGGTCGCGGTTCCATGGGAAATGCGGCTCCAGGGGAGCGAGCCCCTCCACGCACATCGCCATGCCTCCCGCCGCGACCGCGAGCCTCGCGCGGACCAGCTTCCGCCGCTCCGTGGCCGCGCTGGCCGCGAAGGGCTGCTCGAGCGTCACGTAGAGCCGCCGGGCCAACTCCGGAGAGCGCTGGCCCACCCGGACCGCGGCGCCCAGCGCCGTGCGCGTCAGCTCCCGCGTCGGCCATGGATCCTCTCGCAGGGCCGTGAACGCGCGCTCGAGCAACGCCGTGGCGGGAGCATCCTGCTTCTGGGACTCCAGGTGCAGGGCCTCCAGGAAGTCCGCTTCGACGGGGAGGATCGCCCTCAAGGCCTGCACGGCCTCGAGCGCCTTGGGGTTGCGGGTCATCACCAGCGCGCGTGCCACCAGGTACTGCTCCAGGGGGCCGCGGGGCTCCCGCTTCATGCGCGTCCAGTGCCTCAGCGCCACGGCGTCCTGGCCCGCCAGCGCGGCGTCGACGAAGGCCTTGTAGGGACGGGCCTGTTCGGACACCTGCCCAGGGAGCGTGGTCCCCAGCCACAACCGCAGCTCTTCCACGCGCCCCCAGTCCGGGCTTCCCCCCGTGAACGCCAGCCGGTCCACCCCGAGCCGCCGCGACAGGCGGCCCATGTCCGCGGTGGAGAAGGAGATGGATTGGCCCAGGCCGCGCGCGAAGGCGAACTCCATGGAGGACAGATCGTCCGTGTTGATCATGTTCGCGCCGCGCTCCGCCGCCAGCTTCGCCAGCCCTGCGTTCGCGATGAAGTGCGCGAGCACGCCCTCCAGTTCGTCCGTCCGCCACACGGCGGACAGCGCGGTGCGGAAGGGCTCCTTTGCAATGCGGGCGCGCAGCGCTTGCAGCTCGAGTGACTGCGGCTTCGTGGAGGCGATGAGCAGCAGGTCTCCGGACTGCGTCTGCCAGGTGTCCACCTCCGCGAACTCAGAGACGAGCGTGGCGTAGGCGCTCTGGACGGTGAGGGAATCCACTTCGTAGGCCTGGAGCCACTGCAGGAACAGGCCTCCCTCGGACAACCGCTGCTTCGCCGCCTGGTAGAACTCGCGCGTGAAGAGGCTGGAGATGCCGGCGCGGTACGGGTTGGAGGGCTCGGAGAAGATGATGTCGTAGCGCTGGCGGGTGGTGAGCAGCACCTCGCGTGCGTCGCCGAAGACGGTGTGCACCTTCGGGTTGTTCATCACGTCCGCGTTCACGGAGTGGCTGCGGCGCGCGACCTCCAGGATGGCGGGCTCGATTTCGACCACGTCCACGCGCTCCATCTCCGGGACCCGGCCCAGCCAGCCCGCGGTGCTGCCCGTGCCCAGCCCGATGACGAGCGACGTGCGCGGCGCCGGGTGCAGGATCGCGCCGACGAGGCCCGCCATGACCTGGGTGGTCGCGTCGCCAATGGCGTTGCCGTCCACCTTACCGTTGACGATGAAGTGCAGGGCGTCGTCATCCCCCAGCGCGACGCTGCTCTCCACGCCCTCGTGTTCCCAGGCGATGGCGGCCCGGCTGGTGCGCAGGAACCCGTCGATCCGCTGGTTGTTGGCGTTCTCCAACCCCGTCCGGCCCGCGCCCACGCCGGAGTGGCGCCACGCGGCGGTGGGCCCCTGCGCGGTGAGCAGCAGCACGGCGAGCGCGGTGGCCAGCACCGGCGCCACCAGGGCGCTGCGTTGGCGCTCCCGCTGGAAGGAGAGGAGGGCGGCGCCCAGGCCCAGCGCCGCGAGGAGTCCGGACACGGCCTGCCACGTCACCGGCGCGGTGAGCAGCGGAATCACCCCGAAGCCGCCCGCGAGCGAGCCCACGATGGAGCCGCCCGTGTTCCACGCGTACACCTGGCCCACCTGCCGGCCCGCGTCCTGCCTGCCCCGCCCGATGAGGGCGAGCAGCAGCGGGAACTGCACGCCGGACACGAACGCGGCGGGCAACACCACGATGGAGGTGATGAACGTCCAGCCCAGCGCCATTCCCGCCAGGCCCATGCCGCCCAGAGGGCGCAGCAGCGCGGCGAGGATGGCCAGCCGGTCCCCCAGCGCGAACGGCAGCGCCATCAGCACGGCCTCCGCGGCGCACGTGAGCGCGAAGCCCTGGAGCGTGGCCGGGCGGTGGCGGAAGAAGACGGTGTAGGCGGTGCCGCCCAACCCGATGCCCAGCAGCGCCAGGGCGAGGATGAGCCCGAAGGTGAAGGTCGTACCGCCCAGGAGCGGTCCCAGCATCCGGTACCAGACCAGCTCCATCAGCAGGAAGGCGAAGCCCACCACGGCCGCGGCCACGAGCACGAAGCCCTGGGGCGGCAGCGCGCTCGCGTTGGCCACGGGCCCGGTGGCGGGCGCCGCCTCGGCGGGCACGGGCGTGGCCGGAGCGTCGGACTCCATCGAACGGCTCACGGAGCGCGCGGTGATGGCCACGAGCGCGTTGAGCAGGCAGGCGCACCAGAGCGTGGAGCGGTTGCCCAGCACCTCCAGCAGCAGGAACGTGGACGCCACCGCGCCCGTCACGGCGCCCAGCGTGTTGATGCCATAGAGCAGGGCGAGGTCGCGGCGGTGCGGATCCGCGTCGGAGAGCACCGCGCGCGCGGCGGCCGGGAGCGTGCCGCCCATGAGCACCGTGGGCACCGCGAGCACCAGCAGCGACAGCACCAGCCGCACGACGGTGCCCAGGCCCAGGCCCATCACCGGCGTGCCGCCCAGGGCGACGTAGATGGCGCGCACCGCCTCCACGAGGAAGGGGCTCAGCGCGGCGCTCGCGGCGATGAGCAGCTCCAGGTTCGCGTAGAAGCCCAGCGGCCGCGCCTGCCGGTCCGCCCGAGCGCCCAGGAGCGCGCTGCCCAGACCCAACCCCGCCATGAAGATGGCGAGCACCGCGGCCGAAGCGGCGGTCGAGGCCCCGAAGATGAGGCGGAACTCCCGCACCCACACGGTCTGGTAGACCAGCGCGCAAAGCCCCGAACCGAAGAGGAGGGGAGCCACCCTCCAGACGCGTGCGTTCATCGAACCCTCGGGGAGCCGGCGCCCGTCCTCTTCATGACGGGTCGCGGCTCCCTGCCGGGTCCTAGTATCTCGTACGAGTTGTCCGGCTGAAAACAGTGAAGCGGGGCCTGCCTGCCCCTACGGCGCCGGTTTCGCGCGCTCGGCGGCCTGGCGCTCCTGGCGGCACCAGGCGAGCTGCTCCTGGAGGGTGGCCAGGGGCACGGCCAGCTCCAGCTTGAAGGACGAGCCGTCCGGCCGGACCTTCGCGAAGTCCAGGAGCTGCGCCAGGTCGTCCTTGCCGTCCGCCTGCGCCTTCATGCGCGCCATGGACAGCGCGCCGCCCAGGGACTTGCCCAGGTCCGTCATCTTCTCCGCGTCCAGGCCCGTCACGTTGGCCACCATGGCCACGTCGCCGCTGGTGTCCAGGTGAAGCTCCACGTTCTGGGCCACGTCCGTCAGCCGCCGCGCCAGCTCCTCCTGGCCCGGCCCCAGCAGCTTCGCCAGGGTCTCCACCGCCAGCACGCCGTACATCTCGCCGTAGGTGCTGTTCTCATCCAGGAGCGGCGCGCCTTCCTCCTGGCCGCGCCCATCCATGCGATCCAACACCGTCTTCACGGAGTCCGGCGACTTGCCGAACACCAGCATCTGGTTGTTCCAGGTGCCCACCGCGCTGTCCATGCGCCCGCGCTGCGTGCCGCCGTCCGGCAGGGCGAAGGTCGTGTCCCCCGGCTCGTACACGCGCGCGCCCGGGCCGTGGTCGGACGCCACGCGCTCGCCCAGGAGCTCCTGGTACTTCGCCTTGCTGAAGTCGCCGGAGAGGATGACGCCCTCGTCGGTGACGACCAGCCGGTCCAGGTCCTGCAGCGGATCCACGCCGCTCAGCGCCTTGAACTGCTCCAGGTTCTTGCCGCCGTCTCGCAGGAGGCAGTCCATGAGCAGCTCGCCCACGGGCGAGTAGCGGAGCGCGTTCGCCTCGATGACCACCGCCGTGCGGCCCGGGCCGCGGGGCAGCGCCGCGAGCAGCGGGTCCCTCGGCTTCGCTGGCGCGGCCACGCCCGCGTCCACCACGGCGGGCATCACCCAGGTGCGCCGCTTCTCCGCGCGCTCCAGGTCCGTGCCCCGCATGCGCCGGGGGAACTCCACGTCCGGAGCTTCCGCTGCCGGCTTGTCGCCCTGGCCCGTGAACATCAGGACCGCGCCTCCGGCGAACAACAGCAGCGCCCCCACCAGCCACACCCTCCTGCGCCCGCGCGAATCCATGGTTCAGCAGTCCTTTCCTTCGAAGTGCCAGAAGCCCACGGAGAGGGCCCCCAATGCGAACACCAGCACGCCGCCCAGCAGCATGCCCAGCGAACCCTTCTCCAGCGGCGTGGAGCTGGCCAGGTCCGCCGCGCGCGACGCCAGCGCGGACAGCCGGGGCAGCACCAGCGTCACCGCGTCGAACGCCGTGCGGCCGAAGCCCGACTCCAGGTAGCGCGACACGTCCGCGCGGAAGCCCGCGAGGATGCCGCCCACCAGCAGCACGAAGCCCGCCGCCGAGCACAGTGCCGCGCTGCGCACCAGCGTCGCCGTGGTGAGCATCACCGCGTACACCGCCGCGAACCCCACGCACGCCAGGCCCCCGGCGATGAGCGGCCCCACCGTCCAGTACCCCGTCTTCACCCCGAAGATGAGCGTCAGCCCGCCCGCGGCGTACACCGTGCCGCCCAGGGCCAGCGTCATCACCCCCAGGAACGTGCCGGCCAGCAGGTGCCAGCGCTGCAGGGGCAGGGAGAGCAGGTGCTCGATGCGGCCGGGAGACAGGAGCCCCGGCGCGAAGTCCGAGCACGCGACGATGCCGAAGAGGATGCCGCCGTAGAACACCAGGTACGCCGCCGCGCGGTACATGGGCCGCAGCGCCACGTCCACGGACATGATGTTGGAGCGCATCACCTCGCCGAACAGGCGCGTCGCCGCGAGCGCTCCGTCCACGACCTCCAGCTTGAGGCTGAGCGCCACGGTGGCCAGCACCAGCGTGAGCCCCACCATGAAGGCCATGATGAACTTGCGAGACGCCGCCTCGCGCAGCACGTAGCCGGCGATGACGAAGACAGGGCTCTTCACGCCGCCACCCCCGGCCCGCCCACGGCGCCCAGGAGCACCGCCTCCAGGTCCGCGCCCTCGCGCTTGAGCTCCATCAGCAGCGCGCCCGAGGCCCGCGCCCGGTCCAGCGCCGCGTTGAGCACCGCCACGTCCGCCGCTTCCACCGTGTACACGCCGTCCTCCCTGCCACCGACCATGGGCGCCACGCCCGCCCGCGCGTCACCGCCCACCACCGCGCCAGTCCTTCCACCCCGCGCTGGATCCGCCACGGCCATGAAGCCCGCCGCCGTCAGCGCCTGCGTATCCGCGCCGGGCGCGAAGCGCACGCGCCAGCGGGCCCCCGCCTTCGCCAACTCCTCCAGCCTGCCTTCGCGCAGCACGCGCCCGTCCGCGAGGATGGCCACGCGGTCGCACACGCGTTCCGTCTCCGCCAGCAGGTGCGAGTTGAGGAACAGCGTCACGCCCTTCCGGACCTCCTCCTGCAGGATGCGGCGCACCTCCAGCCGGCCCATGGGATCGATTCCGTCCGTGGGCTCGTCCAGCACGAGCAGCGCCGGGTCTCCCAACAGCGCCGCCGCCAGTCCCAGCCGCTGCCGCATGCCCTTGGAGTAGCCGCCGATGCGCCGGTCCACCGCGTCTGAAAGCCCCACGCGCTCCAGCAGTCGCGCGTGCGCGGCTGCGTCGACCTTGAGCCCCTTGAGCCGCGCCACGGTGGCCAGGAACGCGGGCGACTTCCACGTGCCGGGCAGGTGCAGCCGCTCCGGCAGGTAGCCGATGCGCGCGCGGATGGCGGGATCCTCCGGGGACCCGCCCAGCACGCGCACCGTGCCCGCGGTGGGCCGGACGATGCCGAGCACGCTCTTGATGAAGGTCGTCTTGCCCGCGCCGTTGGGGCCAATCAGCCCGAAGGCGCTGCCCGCCGGGACGTGGAGGTCCATGCCCCGGAGGGCTTCATGGCCGCCGCGTCCGAACGCTCGGCGATACGTTTTTCGCAGGCCCTGCACTTCAAGGGCGGGAGGAGGAGTCGTCACGGTTACGACTGTAGACGACCCGCTGGGCGGATGATTGCACCCGCATGGAAACCAGTGCCCTCGGGGGAGGGACGGGCGGCCCTGCATGCGGGTTGCCCCTCCGCGTTCCCCTGTTCGCGCCGCTGGGAAAGTCATTGCGCACCCGGAGAGCGCGTGGCGCGACGCGACACCTCGTCTTTCCCGGGCGTTGCACTCCTGGGAGTTCCAACGGTGCCCCTGGTCCAGACCCTGCAATGCCAGTCATCGACCCGCGGGACGAAACGCCAACCCTCGCGGACACACCACACGGGAGACATGGGCATGACGTGGGCAAACGGGACCGAGCAGCAGCTTCAGGACGCGCGCCGTGAGCTGGAGGCCGCCGAGCGGGAGCTGAACACCGGGACCGAGGCGGCGCGGGTGCGCTACGCCCGGGCGCTGTACGAGGCGGACCTGGCCGGGCGGCGGGCCGACCGCATGGCGCGCGATTCCCGCCGCCAGCAGCTGACCTGGCGCCCCGTCGCCGGCTGAGCAGGCGGATTCAGGACGCGGAAGGGGTGAAGCGCGGGGCCCGGCGGTTTATACCGGCGACCCATGGCCCACCCCGTCCACCGTCCCCGCAGGCTGCGCCGCTCGGCGGCCCTCCGTGACATGGTGAGAGAGACGCGTCTCTCGCCCACGGACTTCATCTATCCGCTGTTCGTCGTGGAAGGCCGGGACGTTCGCCGTCCCATCTCCTCCATGCCGGGCGTCTTCAACTTCTCGCTGGAGCACGCGGTGAAGGAGGCGAAGCTCGCGAAGTCGCTGGGCGTGCCCTCCGTCATCCTCTTCGGCATCCCGGACCACAAGGACGCGCGCGGCACCCAGGCGTACGCGACGGACGGAATCGTCCAGCGCGCCATCCGGGAGATCAAGTCCGCGGAGCCGGACCTGCAAGTCATCGCGGACGTGTGCCTGTGCGAGTACACCGACCACGGCCACTGCGGCGTGCTGGACGGCAACCACGTGGCCAATGACGCCACGCTGCCGCTGCTGGCCCAGATGGCCGTCACCTGCGCGCAGGCGGGCGCGGACATCATCGCTCCGTCGGACATGATGGACGGCCGCATCGGCGCCATCCGCAAGGCGCTGGACGAGGTGAAGCACCAGGACACGCCCATCATGGCGTACTCGGCGAAGTACGCCTCTGGCTTCTACGGTCCGTTCCGTGAGGCCGCGCAGAGCACGCCGCAGTTCGGCGACCGCCGTGGCTACCAGATGGACCCCGGCAACGTGCGCGAGGCCATCCGCGAGACGGCGCTGGACGTGGAGGAGGGCGCGGACTTCATCATGGTGAAGCCGGCGCTGTCGTACCTGGACGTCATCCGCGCGCTGCGGGAGAACTTCGACCTGCCGCTCGCCGCGTACAACGTCTCCGGCGAGTACGCGATGCTCAAGGCCGCCGGGCAGAACGGCTGGGTGGACTACGAGCGCGTGATGTTGGAGGTCCTCACATCCATCAAGCGCGCGGGCGCCGACCTGGTCATCACCTACCACGCCCTGGAAGCGGCCAAGCTCCTGTAGGCGACACCCGGGCGCCCGTGTTCGGCGGAAGGCTTGATCGCTTCCGCCGCTTGCGCCCAAATGGTCCCCACAACGATGCCCACAAAGAAGAAGCGGCCGGGACGCAGAACCGAGAAGCCTCCGCCCAGACGTGGCGCGACGTCCAAGGTCCGTAAGGGCCCTGCACCGCGCACCCCGTCGAGCCAGCGCCCCGGGAAGGGCCGCGCTCCGGTGGTCCGTGAACCCGGGCCGTTGCAGTACAAAGTGGTGGAGCTGTCCACGGTGGACGAGGGAGCGCTGGAGCGCACCTTGAACGAGTGGACGGCCAAGGGTTGGAACCTGGACGGCGTGCAGTTCGCGATGCGCGAGTCCTCCAAGCGCCCGGCCATGGCCTTCATCTTCTTCACCCGCGAGGGCGAGGCCGCGCGGCACGACGAAGACAACGCGCGGCAGAAGCTGCTGCGCATGTCGGAAGGCGGAAGCCCCACGGCGCGACTGGCGGCGGAGCACGCCGGAGAGCACGCGCAGACGGTGGTGCCCTTCGTCCACCCGCTGTCCGCGCACGAGCGGCTGGCGAAGCTGGCGGGGTTGGACGAGCCGGAGCCCACCGAAGAGGGTCTCACGCTGGAGCCCGAGGAGTGAGCACCGCCCCCGATCGCAGTCTCATGGCGGAAGGCCGGAGCGCGGGCCGCGTGCTGCGGCTGGTGCAGGAGGACGCGGGGCCGGACTCCCCGTACCCGAAGGCGTCGCTGCTCCTGCGCCTGGGCGCGCGCATCATCGACTGCGCGGTGGCCTGGGGCCTGTACGTGGTGTGTGGCGCGGCGGGCGCGGTGGTGGCGTTGCTGTTCCTGCTGCTCGCGGACGGGATGCTCCAGGGGCAGAGCGTGGGCAAGCGCATCTTCGGCGTGAAGGTGATGCACCTGCCCACGCGCTCGGCCGCGCGGCACCGTGACAGCACGCTTCGCAACGCGCCGCTCGCGCTGGTGGTGCTGCTGGGGATGATGCCCGCGCCGCATGGCGTGGTGGCCGCCCTGGCGGGCTTCGTGGTGATGGGCGGCGTGGAGGCGTGGCGCGTGCTGCGCGACCCGCTGGGCCTGCGGCTGGGGGACACCTGGGCGCAGACGCAGGTGGTGGACGGGAAGGTTGTCGCGGGCGCGACGGTTGCAGCCCGCACGCCGGTGGCCGCCACGCGCGCCCCGGGTCGTTTGATGTCAGCGGCGAAAGTGCGCCGCGGCAAGGCATTCAGGAAAGGGAGACGGGGTAAGCCATGCGCATCGCGCTGACCTACAACCTGCGGCTTTCGGACTCGGAAGAAGAGGCGGAGTTCGACACGCAGGAGACGGTGAACACGCTGGCGGGAGCCATCGAGCGGCTGGGCCATCGCCTGGAGCGCTTCGAGGTGAGCGGCCCCGCGTCGCGCACCGTCGCCCGCCTGGAGGCGTACAGCCCGGACCTCATCTTCAACACGGCGGAAGGCCGCCGCGGCCGCTTCCGTGAGGCGTTCTACCCGGCGCTCTTCGACGAGCTGGGCTTCGCGTACACGGGCTCGGACGCGTACGCGCTGGCGCTCACGTTGGACAAGCAGCTCACCAAGCTCATCCTCTCCAAGCACGGCATCCGCACGCCGGGCTGGCAGTACGTGGAGAAGCTCAGCGAGCTGCAGCCGGAGAACCTGCGCTTCCCCGTCAT
Source organism: Corallococcus sp. AB018 (assembly GCF_003986945.1). NCBI lineage: Bacteria > Pseudomonadati > Myxococcota > Myxococcia > Myxococcales > Myxococcaceae > Corallococcus > Corallococcus sp. AB018. Next base: position 23,089 of record NZ_RAWR01000085.1, read on the forward strand.
CGTGAAGCCCAACTTCGAGGGCTCCTCCAAGGGCATCACCCAGGACTCCGTCGCGGAGACGCTGGAGCAGGCGCGGGAGAAGGTGGCCAAGGCGCTGGAGAAGTACCCGGCGGGCGTGCTGGTGGAGGAGTACATCAGCGGGCGCGACCTCACGGTGCCGTTCCTGGCCGCGGTGGACAACGACTTCGACGGCGTGCTCGCGCCGGTGGAGTACGTCATCGACCCGGAGGCCGCGCAGGGCCGCAAGTACGCCATCTACGACTACGAGCTGAAGACGCGCCGGGAGAAGGCCGTCTCCGTGCGCGCCCCCGCGAACATCCCGGCGAAGATGTCCGAGGACGTCCGCAAGATGGCGCAGAAAATCTTGCAGGTGCTGGACTGCCGCGACCTGGGCCGGCTGGACTTCCGCGTGTCCGACGCGGGCGTGCCGTACTTCCTGGAGATCAACGCGCTGCCCAGCCTGGAGCCGGGCGCGGGCATCTACGCCGCGGCGGAGCTGGAAGGGCTGCACCTGGACGGGGTCATCAACTCCATCATCCAGAGCGCGGGCAAGCGCCACAAGATCCGCGACTCCAAGAGCCGCCAGGGCCGGCCCGCGCGCAAGTCCGGTCCGCTGCGCGTGGGCTTCAGCTTCAACGTGAAGCGCGTGAAGCCCAGCGCCACGGCGGAGACGGTGCAGGAGGACAGCGAGGCCGAGTACGACTCGCCCAACACCCTCCAGGCCATCCGCGAGGCCATCGCCTCCTGGGGCCACGAAGTCATCGACCTGGAGGCCACGGCGGAGCTGCCGACAGTGCTCTCCAGCACGCCGCTGGACGTCGTCTTCAACATCGCGGAGGGCTTCAAGGGCCGCAACCGCGAGAGCCAGGTGCCGGCGATGCTGGAGCTGCTGGACATCCCGTACACGGGCTCTGATCCGGCGACGCTGTCGCTCGCGTTGGACAAGGCGCTGGCGAAGAAGATCGTCCGTCAGGCGGGCATCCTCACGCCCAACTTCCAGCTGATGGTCACGGGCAAGGAGCGCCTCAACAAGGAGTTCACCTCCTTCCCGCTCATCGTGAAGCCGGTGGCGGAGGGCAGCTCCAAGGGCGTCGTCACCAAGAGCGTCTGCTACTCCGAGACGGAGCTGCGCGACGTGGTGAAGGAGATCGCCGGCAAGTACCAGCAGCCCGCGCTGATTGAAGAGTACATCGGCGGCCGCGAGTTCACGGTGGGCCTGCTGGGCGAGCGCCGTCCGCGCGTGCTGCCGCCCATGGAGATCGTCTTCCTGGACAAGGCGGAGAAGAACCCGGTCTACAGCTTCCAGCACAAGCTGGATTGGACGGACCGCATCCGCTACGACGCGCCCGCGAAGATCGAACCCGCGCTGCTGGAGAAGCTGCGCACGGCGGCGCGCAACTCGTTCATGGCGTTGGGGTGCCGCGACGTGGCGCGCATCGACTTCCGCATGGACGACAAGGGGCGCATCTACTTCATCGAGTGCAACCCGCTGCCCGGCCTCACGCCCGGCTGGAGCGACCTGGTGCTCATCGCGGCGGGTGCCGGCATGGACTACCGGACGCTGATTGGCGAGATCATGGCCCCCGCCATCCGCCGCTACAAGGAACGCGAGGCGCGCCGGGCCCAGACGGAGAACCCGGCTGGTACCCACGCGCCGCCGCTCAACAAGGTCGTGCAGCGGATCGAGGAGCAGAACGCGCGGGCCAACGCCACTGCCGCCGCGACGGCCTCACCGCAGGAGCCGACGCCTCCGCCGCGTCCGGAGCTCAAGTCCTGAGCGTCCGCTGAAGCGCGGGCAGGGAAGGGGACGGTGCCCGAAAGGCGCCGTCCCCGTTTCATTTCAGCCGTCGTTGAGGGACTGGGCCCAGCCCTTCTCGAAGTTGTCGTGGTACGCCTGCCACAGCGCGTCCGAGTAGAACTTCACCAGGTTCTCGTCGTTGTACCGCAGCGAGTTCTTGGACAGGTTGTGCGAGCCCGTCAGCACCATCTTGCGCACCGTCCCGTTGAAGTTCCCCGAGTAGACGAAGTGCTTGCTGTGCGTGAGCACCTCGCGTGGCGTGCCGTCGCTCGTCTTCACGTTGTTGGCGGAGACGTCGTAGAGCTGGCGCAGGGTGATGTTCTTCGCGCCGGTGAGCTTCGTTTTGATGCCCGCGTCCATGTCCGTGTAGAGCACGCGCACTCGGCAGCCCAGCTTGCCAATGCGCACCAGCTCCGTGGCCACGATGACGCGACTGTCGTTGAAGTGGTTCTGGTTCACGTCCAGCGTGCAGCCCGACACGTACGTCTTGATGTAGTCCGTGAAGTTGTTCGTCACGGTGTCGCTGGACAGCTCGTTGTCGTTGCCCGTGCGCGGGAAGAAGTAGGCGGTCCACGGCGCGTTGGGGGAGCTGTAGTAACCCTGGCCCGTGGTGGGGTTGTAGTAGTCCGTCGTCTTCGTGCCGCCGCGCAGGTCGTTGTGGTAGCCGACCCAGTAGTCGTACCAGTCCCAGTCCTCGTAGCTGACGACCATGTCGTTCCAATAGTTGTTCTGGGAGTAGGTGTTGTTCCAGGAGCCCTGCACCACGACGCGCTGGATGCGGTTGCCCTGCGGATCCGTGGTGGTGGAGAAGGTGAAGATCTTGTCGTGCATGATGGTGCCCTCGCGGTCGAAGCCCGCGATGCACGCACTGCCCGCGCCCGTGCCGTTGCACCGCGTGAGCTCCAGCCTCAAGCCGTCCGGGCACGTCGCCGCCGGGGGCACGTAGCTGCTCAGGTCATGGATGACGCCGCCCGCGGAGAACTCCGAAGCGGCGCCGCCGTTCTGCTCGTCCACCACCAGCCGCACGATGACGCCCCGGCACAGCGCCGCCTTGATGGCCGCGTTCAGGTGGTCCGTCGTCCACAGGAACATGGCGATGCGGATGTATGAACCCTTGGGGCTGTTTTGGATCAGCCGGGCAACCTCGTCCTTGATGCGGTAGTCCCGCGTGCCCGTGTTGTCCGGCTGGTTGAAGACGGCGTAGAGCCCGGGCACGTTCGTCGCGCCCTGGGCCTGCTCCGCCAGGTTCGGATCCGTCTGCGCCTCGGGCTGACACCCGGTGAGCGCAAGCACCACCAGTCCTGCCACCGCCAACAGCCTTCTCATGACCTGCCTCCGTTTCTCCGTCTCCAACCATTTAAGCTGAAATGGTATGGAAAGCGGAGAAAGCGGGAGTCAGTGTCATTTGGTCGGCGCGAAGCCGCCATGGAAGGTCGGGGGCAGGGCGTGATCGAAGTGGCAGCGCGCCACGGGGCCGTCCTCCAGGTGGCGCGCGTCCAGCACGGCGATGTGGGACGTGTCCGACTTCACGTCGAACACCTGCGTGAGCACCCAGCCGTCGTCCTCGGCGCTTCCGCCGGGGCGGGGGACGAAGATGGGCTCGGAGGGGTAGGTGCCGTCGCCCAGGGACGCCGTCGTCATGCGGCCCGTGGCCACGTCCACGCGCGCCACGCCGTCGAAGAGGCCGCGCCGGGCTTCGTCGCTGCGGTGCGTGCCCACGTAGACCGTCTGGTTCTCGCGGTTCACGACGCTGGGGGCCACGCGGGGGAATTCGCAGCTGACGTCCAGCCGCTGCTCGGTGCGGAAGGTGCGTGCCTTCAGGTCCACCACCGCCCGGTGCAGCATGCCCTTCGCGTCCAGGGACGTGGCGCCGTGCACCAGCTCGCCCAGCCACTGGTTCGTCGTGAAGTCGGGGTAGCGCACGTAGTCCACCACCAGCGTGTCGCCCTGCTCGTACGCGTTGCCGAAGTGCCACAGGTAGAAGGCGTCCGTGGTGATGCGCACCGGGTGCGCCACGTCATCGATGGGCACCACCAGCACCTCCGTGCCCGCCTCCGGCTTCCACCGCAGGTTCTCCGAGTACGTGCCCATCCGCAGCAGCATGCGGAAGAGGTTCAAGCGCAGCGGTGACAGGAAGAAGACGAGGTAGCGGTCCGTGGCGATGAAGTCGTGCACCATGGTCGCGCCCGGCAGCTTCACCGCGCCCAGCCGCTGCGCCTTGCCGCCATCCGGCAGCGCGTAGAGGTCCGCCAGCGTCTCGCGGCCGTAGCGGATGCCGAAGTTGTAGGACGCCTTGCGCGACGGCACGCGGTGCGGGTGCGCGGAGAACGTCTCCACCACCGTGCCGTCGAAGTCCGTCTCGCCCAGCGTGGACAGGTCGTCCTGGGACACCTCCACCGGAATGCTGCCCTCGAAGAGCGCGTACAGCTTGCCGTTCCACGCCATCACGGACGTGTTCGCGGAGTTCTTGCGCACGTTGCGAAGCTTGTGCAGCAGCGGCGTGGGCGTGCCGTACGCGCCGTAGCGCTGCGAGTGCGCCTCGCGCTCCGCCACCATGGTGGGCGTGTCCAGCAGCCGCGACGCGCCCGTCACCCCGTCCGCGCCGAAGCGCACGCCCAGCATCCCGCCGTCCCCGTCGAACCAGTGCTGGTACTGCCGGCCGTGCACGTCGAACGTCCACGGCCCCACCCGGTACAGCGAGCCCCGCAGCCCCTCCGGCACCTGGCCCTCCACCCGCAGCGGCTCGAAGCCGTGCTGGCGGGGGAGCGTGCGGAACGCCCGCAGCCAGCCCGGCGCGGAGGAGGACATCGTCTGCTTCATCGCGGTCGTCATGACGGCTCCCTTTCCAGTGCAACGTAGGGCGCGAGAGAACCCCGCGCCGCCCATCTTGTAGACACTGTAAACATTGCATGTTGTCGGTGTCAACATGGATGTTGACGCTGGAAACTTCGCGCGCTGGATGGTCAAGTCACGCGGGCGACAGTGGGCGCATGAGGAGGCACGGACGGTGGCGACGCGGGGCAAGCGGAAGCAGGCGGCGGAGGCACCCGAGGACAAGGGCCGCTACCACCATGGAGACCTGCGCCAGGCGCTGGTGGACGCGGCGGTGGCGCTCATCGCCGAGGAGGGCTTCGGCGCGCTGTCCCTGCGGGAGGTGGCCCGGCGGGCGGGCGTCACCCACGCGGCGCCGTACCGGCACTTCGCGGACAAGGAGGCGCTGCTGGAGGCGGTGGCGCACGAAGGCTTCCGCGCCATGGCGCGCGAGATGCGCGAGCGCATGGCCCCGCACACCGGACCCCTGGAGCGGCTGTACGCGGCGGGCGAGGCCTACGTGTTGTTCGCCATGCGCCACCCGCCGCACTTCCGGGTGATGTTCGGCCCGCACTTCACCCGGCCCATGTCACCGCCCCCGGAGCCGGAAGGAGAGCAGGGTGCCTTCACGTTGCTGGTGAGCAGCATCGAGGCCGGACAGGCGGCGGGCCTCCTGCGCCCCGGCGAGTCGCGGCCCCTCACGCTCACCGCGTGGTCGCTCGTGCACGGGCTCGCCTCGCTGTTCGTGGACCAGCAGCTCGGTGAGTCGCAGCAGGGCGCGGAGGCCGCGGAGGCGCTCGCCCGCGTGCAGACGCGGCTGCTCGTCGAGGGGCTGAAGCCGCCCGCACGCGGCTGAACCTTCGGGACAGTTGGTAGGGAAAGCAGGGTTGACCGTAGGAGATTGTCGGGTACGGTCGGCGCCATGGTGCGGATACCGGAAGAGAATGGGCCGAGGGTCCGGGCGCGGGAGCTGGGACTTCCGCTGGGGCGCTTCAAGCCGGGGAAGTACAACGCCATCACCGACGTGGAAGGCGTGTTGGTGGGCCACACCACCATCATCGAAGGCTCGGGGCCGTTACGCCCCGGCTACGGTCCGGTGCGCACGGGCGTCACGGCCATCCTGCCCAACCTGGGCAACATCTTCATGGAACGCATGAGCGGAGGCGGCTTCGTGCTCAACGGCGCGGGCGAGGTCTCCGGCATGACGCAGCTCATGGAGTGGGGCCTCGTCGAAACGCCCATCCTCCTCACCAACACCATGGCCGTGGGCGCCGTGTCCGACGGCGTGGCCAACTACCTGGTCCAACGCTACCCGGGCATCGGTGACGAGCACGACGTCATCATCCCCGTGGTGGGCGAGTGCGACGACTCGTGGCTCAACGACGTCTCCGGCCGCCACGTGCGCCAGGAGCACGTCTTCGCCGCCATCAACGCCGCGAAGTCCGGGCCGGTGCAGGAGGGCAACGTCGGCGGCGGCACCGGCATGGTGACGTGCGACTTCAAGGGCGGCATCGGCACGTCCTCGCGCAAGCTGCCGGAGGTGCTGGGCGGCTACACGCTGGGCGTGCTCGTCATGTCCAACTTCGGGAAGATGCACAACCTGCGCGTGGGCGGCTTGCCCGTGGGCGAAGTGCTGGTGGAGAAGTTCAAGAACACCCCCCACCGCGGCAAGTCCTACGGCTCCATCATCGCCGTGGTCGCCACGGACGCGCCGCTCCTGAGCCATCAGATCAACCGCCTCTGCAAGCGCGTGGGCCTGGGCATTGGCCGGGTGGGCAGCTACGCGGCGCACGGCTCGGGTGAAATCGTGGTGGGCTTCTCCACCGCGAACATCATCCCCAGGCGCACCCAGAAGATGGTCTACAAGATGAAGATCCTCCTGGATCAGCGTCTGGACCCCCTCTACGAGGCCGTGATGGAGGCCACGGAGGAGGCCATCCTCAACGCCATGTGCATGGCGGAGCCCATGACGGGGGTGAATGACAACTACTCGCCAGCGCTGCCCCTGGACGAGGTCCGCCGCTTCGTGGACGCCTGCCGTCCCATCTTCGCCTCGGTGAAGAAGCGCCCCCACCAGACGAGCGCCCCGGCCTCCAAGGAGCGCCCCAGCGACGAGGACCGGGAGGGGGAGGTGACGCTGGGAAGCGCCCTGCCCACCCAGGTCCGCGGCGCGGAGGGCATTCCCTTCCCGACCCGTCCGGCCCCCAACGAACCCCCTCCGGACGGGGCGCCAGGGCCCTCGCCGGAAGCGAACGCGGCGCCTGTCCCGGGGGACCCCGAGGGTTCCTCTTCCGGGAGCCCGTAGGCTTCTGATAGGTAAGCCCCCTTTGCTCCATTCCGGAGACCAGGAGCCACCCACATGGCCAACAGCAAGAGCAAGCACCGCCGCGTGCAGATGAAGATCCGTCAGCACTGGAAGAAGCGGATCAAGAAGCAGAAGGAAGCCGCCAAGACCGCAGCCGCCGAAGGCAAGAAGAAGTAGTTCTGCCGCCCTGGCGCCGCTCCCGGCGGCCCTGGCTTCACTGCCGGGTCGCCGTGAAGGGGCGCGCCACGTTGCATCTTTGGGCGCTGGTCCCCTGGACGCGTGAGAACTGGCCGCTGAAGTTCCCGGTCAGGTTGCTCTGGCCCAGGCCTCCGTCCTCGGCTCCGCCGGTGTGGGTCGCGGTGAGGGTGTAGGTGGCGCTCACCCCGCCGTCGCCGCTGGGCAGCGGCGTGCCGATCAGCGTCAGGTCGCCGGTCGCGTACACCTGACCCGTCAGCGCCACCCCCGCCAGTGAGGCCGTGAGCGCGTTGCCCCCGGTGCGCTGGATGTTCAGCACCTCGCCGTCCGCCAGCGGCTGGACGTTCAGGTTCACGCACTCGGCGGACAGGCCCGCGTCCCCCAGGAACGTCAGCGGATACGCGCCCTCCACGGCGGGGCAGTTGTCGGTGCATGCCACGCTCTGGCTCTCGTCGCAGCCAGCGGGAGCGAGCATCAGGAAGGTGCTGGACACCACTGCGGTGGCGACGGCTGCCAGGGGAACGAAACGTCCAGAAGTCATGGATGGCCTCTTGGTGAAGCGAGGAGCGGACTTCCTGGTGGGAATAACCATTCCTACGTTGTGTGCAGTCGTTCTGGGGGACGGGGTGGGGCGGTGACGGCGGGCGATTCGAAGCGGTGGTCCAATTTCATCTTCGCGGGGCTGTTCGCGCTCGCGCTGATTCTCTTTTCACGCATCCTGCTGCCGTTCCTGATGCCGGTGCTGCTGGGCGGCTTCCTGGTCGTCCTGTTCATGCCCATCCAGGACTCCTTGGACCGGCGGCTCCAGGGCCGCAAGTCCCTGACGGCCGGACTGTCCACCCTCGCGGTGTTCCTGCTGATTCTCGCCCCGCTGGCCCTGGTGGGCTGGATGGTGGCCCGGGAGGTGCTCCAGTTCGTGGGCCAGGCGCAGGACCTGTTGGATCAGGTGGACCTGCGTCACCATTTCCTCAACAGCCTGCCCCGGGGCCTTTCCCGCTACGTGCACTTCGATCCGGAGAGCTCGGAGACGGAGCGCCTGTTGATGACGGCGGTGTCGGGCGGCGCGGGGCTGCTCGCGGACGTGGTGGGCGCCGGCACGGAGCTCATCGTCAACATGTTCCTGATGACGGTCGCCATGTACTACTTCTTCCTGGACGGCCGTCGTCTGGTGAACGAGGTGGCGCGGCTGATTCCGCTGGAGCGCCGCTACTTCGACGCCTTCTCCCACGAGTTCACGGACGTCGCGTACGCCATCATCTACGGCAACACCGTCACCGCGCTGGTGCAGGGCGCGGTGGGCTTCGTGGGGTTGCTCATCGCGGGCGTGCCGCACGCAGGTGTGTGGGGGGCGGCCATGGTGCTGGTGGCGCTGGTTCCGGTGGGCGGCACCGCGCTCGTGTGGGGGCCCATTGGCGTCATCCTCGTCGCGGCGAACCGGGTGAGCGAGGGCGTGTTCCTGCTCGCGTGGGGCACGTTCCTGGTGGGCAGCATCGACAACGTCATCCGCCCCAGGCTGTGCGGTTCGCGCATGGCGCTGCACCCGCTGCTCGTCTTCCTGTCCATGTTCGGCGGGCTGGCGGTGTTCGGGATGATGGGCCTGCTGGTGGGGCCGCTCATCGCGTCCATCTTCATGGCCATGGTGCGCATCTACCGGCGCGACTTCCTGGGTCGTGCGCAGGAATCCCAGCCTGCACCCGTGGTGTCCCAGGATTCCTCGCCTTCGCTCACCCCGCAGCCCGCGCCGGTGCCCTCCGCGGCCAGCGTGGGTCACGTGATGAACGCCTGAGCCCCGAGCCTGGACTTCGCCCCGGCGCTGGGTGAACCTGACCGGAGCATGACGACCACCCGAAGCGCGAGGGTCCTCTCGGGACTGCCGCGGACCCTGGCCCTCGTCGGAGCCCTGTCGGCTCCGGCCGCGGCGGCCTCCGACGTCCTGACGCCGCCGGCCTTCCATGGCACCCGGGAGTCCCCCGCGTGGCTGTCGCTGCGGCTGGGCACCGGACCGTCAGGCAAGGCGCAGTCGAAGGTGGAGCCGGAGGTGGGCGCGCCCACCTGGGTGCGGCTCAACCTGTCCCTGACGGCAACGTGGCGGCGCTACTGCGCGCGGCCCGGCGTGGACAGCTGCGGCGCGTACGACAGGCTGCCGGAGGAGGATCAGCTCGGGGACACGTCGGACTTCACGTCGTCGTATCCGTACCTGGGGCTGGCGCTGGAGGTGGAGGTGCTGCCCCTGGCGCGCGCCACCCCGTCGGTGTTGCGCGGGCTGGGGTTCAAGCTGGGGGCGCAGCGGGGCTTTTCCAATTCCGACGTGACGCTCACCGGGGACGGCGGCCAGACGCCGGTGCGCGAGGTGTCCGCCACGGACACGGCCTTCACCGCGCAGGCGATGTATCGCTACTACTTCCGCTTTGGCACGACGCGGCCGCAGCAGGGTTACGTGGGCGCGCGCGCCGGCATCCAGACGCGCGCGTTCGACGTGGAGCAGTCCACGGACAACCCGCTGACCGGCACGCACCGCGTGTTCCCGTCCGTGGCGGTGGACCTGTCCGTGCCGCTGTTCAGCTCGGTGCGGCTGGACGCGTCGGGCGGGCTCCTGCTGTCGCCCAAGCCGGGGCACTCGCCGGACGCGGACGGGGGCCGGCGGGCGCTGGAGGTCCGCGACTACGGCACGTCCGTGTCCAGCTTCGGCTGGAGCGCGGAGCTGGGCGTGTCCGGGGACATCTGGGGACCGTTCGGCTACGAGGTGGCCTGGCACCTGGAGCACTTCAAGGACAGCTTCTCCGGGCCCGGCACGCTCACCGGTTGGAACAACGGAGGCGCGGCCGAGGAGACGTACTCCAGCCTGCACGCTGGCTTGATCGTGACGTACTGACGTTGACGCTGTCGGGCGTGCGACATCACCCTGAAGCGCGGGTGTCGGCACTCCGGAACGATGACTACCCCTTGCCTCCACGGCCTGTCACAGGCCCGTGACGCAAGGGGGACGCTGCTCGGTGCGAACAAGGCGATGGTGGACGCGGGGACTGGCGGGGCTGGCGTGCTTCGCTCTGGTGGCGTGCGGCGGCGGTGACACCCAGTCGCCCACGAACGACACGCCTTCCGGCACGGACTCCGACGCGGGCACGCACCCGCAATCCGACGCGGGCACGCACCCGCAATCCGACGCGGGAACGGGTTCGCAGTCCGACGCGGGCACCGGAACGCCGGACGCGGGAGCCGAGGATGCGGGCACGGCACCGCGGGCCTGCGCGCCCACCGCGGGCCACACGCGCTGGGTGCTGGAGGGCGAGGCCTTCACCGCGCAGGTGACGTGCGCGACGGGCCTCAAGGAGGCCGGGCTGCGCTTCGGGGTGAAGAACCTGCCTCAGGGCGCCACGTTCGACGAGTCCACCGCCACGCTGCGTTGGACGCCCGCGCTCAACCAGGGCGCGGTGTGGATGCTCACGCTGGAGGAGCGCACCACCGACGAGACGGGCACGCTCAAGGTGGGCGTGGCCAACAATGACAACGCGTCGGGCAAGGTCGACATCGTCGACCCCGCGGCCTACACGGAGGAGTACGGGCTGCCCGTGGTGCACCTGTTCTTCGACCCGGCCGTGGGCCTGACGGCCGGAGGCTACCGGCCCGCGGAGGTGGTGTACCGGGGCCACCGCTTCACGATGGAAGCGAAGTACCGCGGGGCCACGTCCAGCGTGTTCCCCAAGCGCAGCCTGACCTTCAAGTTCGCGGAGGACGACTTGTTCTCCGAGCCCGTCTTCGGCGACGGCTTCAAGGACCGCAAGCGCCTGGTGCTGATCACGCCGTTCAATGACAACTCATACCTGCGCTCGCGGCTGGCGTTCGACCTGTGGAACCGGCTGTCGCCTGAAGCCGTGCGCATCCGCACCTTCAGCGTGGTGGTGTACGCGAACAACAAGTACCGCGGCCTCTACACGGCGGCGGACCACGTGGACAAGCGGCTGATGGAGTGGAACGGCATCGACGACGACTCGGACCTCTTCAAGGGCGTGGACGCGGACGCCAACTTCTCCCGCCTCAAGCGCAATGGGCAGACGAAGGAGCACCTCCACGTCGGCTTCGAAAAGGACGAGGGCACGCCCGAGCAGAACCAGGCCCACGCCTTCGACACGCTGGACGCCTTCGTCGCGTGGGTGGCGGACTCCAGCGCGGATGGCTTCCGCCAGGAGTTCGGCACGAAGCTGAAGGCGCGGGACTACGAGGACTGGTGGATCTTCAATACGCTCATCCAGGGCAATGATTCGCAGGGGAAGAACGCCTATCACGCGTATGACCCCAAGGCGGGCGGACCGTGGCGCTTCATCCCGTGGGACCTGGACGCGAGCTTCGGGCAGAACTACGACACCACGCGCACCAGCGCCACGGCGCGGCCCACCTATGCGTATGACAACCTGCTCTTCAAGCGGATGCTGGCGGAGCCCACCATCGCGGGCCCCATGCGCGAGCGCTACCGCCAGGCCCTTAAGAACGAGCTGAGCGAGGCCGCGGTGCAGGCCATGATCGACGGCTACGTGCAGGAGCTGGGTCCGAACGCGCAGCGAGACGAGGCGCGGTGGGCAACGGAGTACCGCGACTTCGCGAAGCCGGAGGCGGGGAGCGACGGAGGGTACGGCAACTTCCCGGACTGGCACCTGCGCCAGGACTTCAAGACCCACGCGGAGGAGGTGGAGTACATCCGGCAGTGGGTGCACACGCGGTGGGGCGCGTTCCAGTCACAGCTGCCGTGAGGTTGGCGGCGCGGCGGGGGGAGGACCTCGCCGCGCCCACCGGGACTACCACTGCGAAGGGTCGGCGTCGGCGAACGTCGTGCCGGCGGCGATTTCGTCGAACCAGATGCTGCGGTTGGGCTGGGAGCCCTGCATGGAGCCGCTGTCGTGCCAGCCATTGGCGTAGAGGCCGACGCGGAACTGGAAGTAGCGGTCGTCAGCCACGGTGGTCGCCAGATTGAACTGCTCCAGGACCTTCACGCCGTCGAACCAGAGCTTGATGTAGCCGGTGCTGTCGCTTGCCCACTTCACCTGCATGATGACCTTGTGCCATTCCCCCGCGCTCACGGTGGCCAGACTGGGGAAGGTGACGGTCTTCTGGTTGCAGACGGTTCCCTGCTTGACGCGCGTGTAGAGCTGGTTGCCGGACAGCCACACCATGGTGGACGGCATGTAGTCGTCGCAGCCGGTGTTGGAGAAGTCCGCGATGAACTGCGCGATGTTGTAGGACTGGGGTTGGAACTGCCAGTCCTGCTGCAGGCGGAACGTGAAGCCATAGAAGCCCGTGTCGCCGCGGCGGTAGACGTTGTTCCTCACCACCTCCGAGTGGTACCGGCCCGTGTAGTTCGGGTCGTAGATCTGCGTGACCTTGATGGCGGTGGGGCCCTCATAGGTGACGTTGGTGACCTCGTTCACGGAGCCGTTGTGCTCCCGGTTGATGGAGTTCCATCCGGTGAGTGTTCCGGTGTTGCGGAAGATCTCCGCCGCCTGCGCGCTCAGCCCCAGCGCGAACAGCGACACGCTAGCGGCGACGGCGAAATGCTTGGGCTGCATTGAAAAGCCTCCACTGAAATTTTACGGCTTTGTCGCTATTGCTTGTTTTTCAAGCTTAGCAGGTTCGTGCCTCGTTTGTCTCGTTAGAGTGGAGCTCCCCTTTCCAGGAGGCTCCATGACAGCGATGCGATGGCTGCTGGGTGTCGTGATGATGTCCCTGGCGTGTGCCTCCGGGCCGCCCGTGCGGGGGCGTGAGCTGCATCAGGGCTCGCGAGTGAGCGCGGGTCTCGGGTGGCAGGGCCGGTCCAGGGGAGGAGAGACGGCGGCTCCCTTGGAGTTCCGGGCGGTCCGGAATGCCATCCAGGAGGTGTCGGACTCACTGGATGGCATCGCCCGGGGGCTCGCCAGGCTGGAGGACCGGGGCGCGGGCATCGGCGGGCACGGCGGTGTCTTCACGCGCTACCTCGAACACGGCTCGGGGCAGTTGGCCGGGATCCGCGGTCTGATCGAGGACGCCACGTTGCTTGAGGAGGCTTCGGAGGCGGTAACGGACGCGGAGCTGGCGCAGGGGCTCCTCCGGATGTCGGGCCAGCGAATCGAAGCCGCACTCGCCAGCGCGATGCTGTTGGCCGCGTGGCTCGACTTCCTCCAACTCGCGGATGCCGTGCTTGAGCAGTGCCCTTTCTACAGCGTCGAGCAGCTCTTCGTGGACCTGGCCCGTGTGCAGGGGCGGATCGATCCGAGCCTGAAGCGGCTCCAGTCATTGGATCCGGAGCAGGTGGAGTCCGCGTCGGTCGCGCTGCCAGGGCAGATGGGGGCCCTCACGCGTGAGTTCCAGTCCATCCGCGAAGGTGTCCGTGCATCGGCGGAGCTGGGCGGGAAGGTCGTGGCGGCGGCGCGGTTCCTGGAAATGCTCACGCTGGTGTCGTCCCTGAAGGCGTCACTGCCACGACTGCCGCCAGCGGCTCCCGCGACCATTGGCGTAGGGCTCGTGATGGGGTCGGGCGGCGTGATGATGGGCTCCCGGATTGTCGTCTCTGCGGAGTGGGGGGAGCGGATGCGGGCGCTCGTCCAGGCAGGTGTCCTCTCCGCGCCAGTCGTCAGCGCGGCGGTCCGCGTCCACGCCGGACAGCTGCTGATGTCGCAGGGCGGTCAGGACCTGCCCAAGGGCGTCCGCGAAGCGCTCGGTGATGGGCCAGAGGTCCGTGGCATGCGCGAGACCGGCAGGGCAGGGGCCGGAATGTCGGATGCGCCGCGGCACCACGTGATGCCGCGAGAGCACCGGGAGTGGTTCGAGAAGCGCGGCTTCAAAGGGGCGATGGACATCGACCAGTTCTGCGTCCGCCTGGAGCGTTCGCACCATGAGGCCATACATGGTGGCGGTGATTGGCGGCTGGGGCGCACCTGGCCCGGTGAATGGAATCAGCTGATCATGAAGGCGCTTCGCAAAGCTGAAGTCGAAGCGGGCAAGAGGTTGACCCGCAACGAGGTCCTGGACATCGTGGCGGACTGGATGAGGACCTACGACATCTCCATGAATTTCGTTCGAGGGAGCAGACGATGACGGACGGGCGTTCCTGGAATGGCAACTGGAAGGTTCGCATCCATGAGCGGCTTCAGGAGCGTGGTTTCAAGTCGCTCACCGCGTTCGCAGAGGCGCATCCGGCCATGCCGTTCGTGGAGCTGGCGGAGGAGCTTGGGAAGGACGATGTCGCGGGTGTCCAGGTCCTCCGTGGACTGCTTGTAGAGGCGGAGCGGAGCAAGCAGGTCACACGGTTCGTACGCGACGTGTTCGTTCGTCACTTCGCCTACAGCCTTCCGAAGGGATGGCCATCCGAGATGGATGATCAATCCCGATTTCAGCTCGCCAAGGCGCTCGCCTACTGGTCCACTGACGCTCCTGATAACTACGAGCAGCGGGTCGAGCGGGCCATTCGAGCCCTCCGCGCCAATCCACCCCCGCCAGGCTGGCGTCCCCTCGGTCCCAACGACGAGCTTCTCCTCACGTTGCTGCCTGACGAGCAAGCCTGAAGGAGTAGCGGTCGGCGACCATCCCGGTTAGCTTTCGAGTCGCGTGCGGAAGCCCCAGGGTGGGGCTTCCGAGCCCGGACGAGGTGCGCCGTACCCGGTCACGACAAGACGACGCCTTAACGGGAGTCGTGCGTCATGTCGCCGTCGTGGATCCTCCTCATCATCGCGGGCCTTCTCGAGGTCTGCTGGACGCTGGGCCTCAAGTACACGCAGGGCTTCACCCGACCGCTGCCCAGCGTGCTCACGGTGGCCGCCATCATCGCGAGCATGGGCCTCCTGGGCCTCGCGGTGAAGCAGCTCCCCATCGGCACGGCCTACGCCGTCTGGGTGGGCATCGGCGCGGCCGGCGCGGCGATCGCGGGCATGGTGCTCTTCCATGAGCCCGCCACGCCCTCGCGCCTGTTCTTCCTGGTCCTGATGATCGTCGCCATCATCGGGCTGAAGGTCACCAGCGGAACGCACTGACCTCAAGACCGTGGGGGAGTGAACCCTCCTCGTAGATGGGCTTCCAAAGCGCGCATCCCCCGAGCACAGGATGCGCGCCGGTTCCCATCACGCGAGGTGACGGCGATGAGCGACGCGAAGTTCGAGCTGTACTACTGGCCCGGCATCCCCGGCCGGGGCGAGTTCGTGCGGCTGGTGCTGGAGGAGGCGGGCGCGGACTGGGTCGACGTGGGCCTCCTGCCCGAAGCCCAGGGCGGCGGCGCCAAGGCCATCACGGCCATGATTTCCAAGGGCTCCGTGCCCGCGTACGCGCCGCCCGTGCTCAAGGTGGGCGACGTCGTCTTCTCCCAGGCGCCCAACATCTGCTCCTACCTGGGGGAACGCTTCGGCCTGGTCCCCGCGGATGAAGCCTCGCGTCTCCATGCCCGCCAATTCCAGCTCACCGTCGCGGACGCGGTCGCGGAAGCACATGACACGCACCACCCGCTCGCCGTGATGAAGTACTACGACGAGCAGAAGGACGCCGCGAAGCAGCGCGCCGAGGACTTCCGCACCCAGCGCATCCCGAAGTTCCTGGGCTACTTCGAACGCGTGTTGAAGGCAAACACGCAGGGCGGCGGGAAGTACCTCCTGGGCCGCGACTTCTCCTATCCGGAGCTGGCGCTGTACCAACTGGTGGAAGGCCTGCTGTATGCCTTTCCCAATGCCATGCGCCGCGTCGCGCCCGAGGTGCCCGGCGTGATGGCCTTGCGTCAGCGCATCGCGGAGCGCCCTCGCATCGCTGCCTACAAGAAATCCCCGCGCGCGCAGCCCTTCAACCCGCACGGCATCTTCCGGCACTACCCGGAGCTGGACGACCCGAACGCGACGAAGTGACCCTGGGGCACCTCGACGATCTCCCGGGCGAAGAACAGGTCCTCGCCCACGCCGGCCACGCGCACCTGGATGAGCGGGTCGCTCGGGTACTGCATGGGCGGATCGTCGAACACCAGCGCCACGACGACGCCCACGCGGCCCAGGAAGCGCTCCGACACGGAGTCATCCGGCTCCGTGCGGACGATCATCACCGCCGCGCCCATGCGCACCGGCGCGCCGTCCACGTCTTCCATCAAGATGAGCGAGGGGTCGTGCTTCATGGTGCGTAGGTCCGGGGTTTGAGTCGTTTCGACAGCGCCCAGGTCACGAGCGTCAACAGCGCCCATGCCCCCAGGTGATAGGTGGCCACGTGGCCGGGGCCCTGCTCACACGCCAGCTCGCCCACGACCGCGCCC
>NZ_RAWR01000086.1:0-39120 GCF_003986945.1 Corallococcus sp. AB018
CGCACGCATCGGGCCGGTCGCGCCCTTCCCCCCGCGAAGCCCCCCGAGCGCCCCCTTCGCCTCCGCGCGGGATGCGCGCAGCGCGGGCACCAGGCCGAAGAGGACGCTGGTCGTCAGCGACAGGCCCGCCGCGATGGCGAGCACGTGCGGCTCCAGCCGGAGTTCCTCCGGCGACACGACCTCTCCGGGGACGAACACGCGCAGGAGGTCCATCCCCCACAACGCCAGCAGCAGGCCCGCCGCGCCGCCCATCAGGGCCAGCACCGCGCTCTCCGCCAGGAACTGCCGCACCAGCCGTCCCCGGTCCGCGCCCAGCGCCGCGCGCACCGCCACTTCGCGCTCGCGGGCACTGGCGCGCGCGAGCAGCAGGTTCGCCACATTGGCGCACGCCACGCACAGCACCAGCGCCATCACTCCGGCCAGCAGCCACAGTTGCTCGCGCGAGGTCTCCACCACCTGCTCATGCAACGGCACCAGCCGCACCCCGGGCGCCGCTTCACTCCCGCCCATCGTCGCGGCCCAGGCGCGCGAGTGCGCCTCCAGCTCCGCGCGGGCGCGCTCCAGCGGGACACCCGGCCGCAACCGGCCCACGCCCCGCAGGTACAGCTCCTCCGAAGCCTGACCCGGGGGCGCGGGCGTCAGCGGCTTCCACAGGTCCACGCCCGGCCAGAAGCGGAACGACGCGGGCAGCACGCCCTGGACGACGTGGGGCGCGCCATCCAACGTGAGCGTCTGGCCCACCACGTCCGCGCGTCCACCGAAGTGGCTCCACCAGAAGGCGTGGGACACGAGCACGCTCCGGTCTCGCCCTGCCCCCTGGGACTCAGGTCCGAAGCCCTGTCCACGCTCGGGCCGCACGCCCAGCAGTGACAGCAGGCCCGGCGTCGCGAGCCCCGCGCGCACCCGCTGCGCCGCGCTCGGGCCGGTCAGCGTGTAGTCCATCGCGGTGGCGCCCTCGATGGCCTGGAACACGCCAGGGCGCTCGCGCCACGCCTGGAGGTACGAGTACGCCACACCGCCTCGCTCACGCTGCGGCGTGGACTGGTAGAGGCGCAGCAGCTCCTGGGGTTCGGGGTACGGCAGGGGCTTGAGCAGCACCTGATACACGAGGCTGAAGACCGCGGTGGTGGCCCCGATGGCGAGCGCGAGCGTGGCCACCACCACCGTGGTGAACACGGGCTCGCGGCGCATCCGGCGCAGCGACAGGCGGACGTCTTGGAGGAGCTGGGACATGGCGTCGGTCCAGGGCGGGCTGCAACTCTAGCGCCACGGCCGCCCTGCGGGTCGGAGGGCCTCCGGGACGGACGCGCGGTGTCCGCTCGTGGCACGTGGCGTCCCGCAAGCGGACAATGACCTTCTTTTCGGAAGGCAGGCGCGGGCGCGGGCGGTATGGATCGCCCATGCGAAATGCACTGATGGCGGCATCGCTCCTGGTCCTCGCGGGCTGTTCCCACTCGACGCCCACGGCTCCGGCGTCTTCCCCCCAGACGCAGGCGGCGGCCGTATCCGCACAGGCGCTGGTGGATGCGCCGGACCGCACGGAGGCGGACCGCAAGCTGGACGCGGGCCGGCATCCGGCCGCCCTGCTGGAGTTCGTGGGCGTGAAGTCCGGCATGCACGTGGCGGAGCTGATGGCGGGTGGCGGCTACACCACGGAGCTGCTGGCGCGCGCGGTGGGGCCCGAGGGCAAGGTGTACGGCGAGAACCCCAAGGTCGTGCTGGAGCGGTTCGCGGAGAAGCCGTGGCAGGAGCGGCTGGCGCGGCCGATGAACCAGAACGTGGTGCGCCTGGACCGTGAGCTGGACGCGCCCTTCCCGCCCGAGATGAACGGCACGCTGGACGCGGTGGTGAGCCACATCATCTACCACGACACGGGATGGCTGGGCGTCGACCGGGCGAAGATGAACGCGGCGGTGTTCCAGGCGCTCAAGCCGGGCGGCGTGTACGTCATCCTCGACTCCAGCGCGAAGGCGGGCACGGGCATCACGGAAGGCCAGACGCTGCACCGCATCGACGAGCAACTGGTGCGTGACGAGGTGCAGGCCGCGGGCTTCCAGTTCCAGGAGGAGAACAACACCTGGCGCAACCCGGAGGACACGCGCGACTGGAGCTCCAGTCCGGGCGCCGCGGGCGAGCGCCGGGGCACGAGCGACCGGTTCGCGTTCAAGTTCGTCAAGCCGTAGGCCCGGGACACGCTCATGGCCGCGCGCAAGTTCAAGGCGAAGCTCGAGGTTGCCAACGACATGGGAGGCCGGTTCGTGCGCTGTCCGTTCGACAGCCGCGAGGAGTACGGCGAAGCCCGGCCGCCCGTGGTGGGCACCGTCAACGGCCAGCCCTTCCGGAGCCGGTTGATGGTGTACGGAGGCATCACCTACCTGGGCTTCACCAAGGAGGTGCGCGAGGCCGCGGGCGTCGAGGACGGCGCGATGCTGAGCATCACGCTGGAGCGGGACACGGCACCTCGGGAGATCGAGGTGCCGGAAGACCTCCAGCGCGCGCTGAACGCGGAGCCCGCGCTGCGGGACGTCTTCACGAACCTGGCGTTCACGCACCGCAAGGAGTTCGTGAAGGCGCTCACCGAAGCGAAGAAAGAAGAGACCCGCGCCCGCCGCCTGGCCCAGACGCTGGAGAAGCTGCGCGCCAAGGTGGCAAAGTAGCCTCGGAGGCACACGAAGACATGGTCCCCAGGTGGCTTCGACTCGAGGAGGAAACGACCCTGTGGCGGGCAGTGCCCATCGTGGCGCTGCTGCTGCTCCTGGTCGCGGTGGTGTCCTTCGCCCCGTTTCCCCAAGCGCTGCGGATGGGTTACAGGAACAGCCCGCTCGCGGCCGCGGCAGGGCTGTCCTTCGTCCTGGCCATCGCGGCAATCCTGTCACGGGCACTCAAGCCGAGCCGGCGGCTGTCGGTGCTCTCATGGCTCCTGGCCTTACCAGTGTTCCTCTTGTTGCTCCTGGCGACGGCGGTGGCCTTCGGCCCGTTTGCCCTGCTGCTGCTGGATTTCCCGCTCGTGCTCGTGGCGGGGCTGTTCTTCGCCCTGGCCGTCCTGGGAATCCTGTCACGGGTGTCCAAGCCGAGCCGGCGGTTGTCGGTGCTCGCACTGCTCCTCGCCGCACCGGTGTGCTTCTTCTTCTCTGGCACGGCATACCAGCTCCGCGGGCTGTACCGGCTTCATGCCGTGGCGACCGAAGCCTGCCGGGCCGCTCGCGAGAATGCCCAGCCGACGTCCGATGACGCCTTCGAACATGCCGTCAGGCTCGCGAAGCTGTCGCCCTCACAAAGCGCTTCCATGGTGCTGAGCTGCAACAGCCATTTCGATCGGGTCTACATCACCAATGGCTTCGACCCGGTGTGGGGGATCTCCGACGACGGGGTCCTGCACTGAGCCCTCCATGGAACGCCAGGGGAATGAAGTAGCATCCGCCCCGATGACCTCTCCTCGTCCAGCGCCTTCTGCCCACGCCCAGTCCCAACAGAAGACACGCCTCCTCGCCTGTGGCGCGTCGGCCCTGCTCTTCGTGCTCGCCTGTGCGACGCCCGCGATGACCGTGTTCAACGCGAACAAGCGTGACGAGGAACAGATGTGGGGCCTCGCGCTGCTGCTCATGGGTTGGCTGGGGGTGTTCACGATGCAGTTCGGCTGGTTCGCGAACCCCCTGTTGTGCGTGGCCTTCGTCATGCTCCTGGTGGGTGCGGACCGGAAGGCGCTCTGGGTCGGCGGCGCGGCGTCCATCCTCGGACTGACGTCGCTCACCTGGTACATCAACCCCATCCCCGCGGATGAAAGCGGCGGGGACCGCTACCTGGAGCTGCTCTACCCCTCCATTGGCTTCATCTTCTGGCTGGGCAGCCTGCTGGTGATCCCTCTCACGGCCCATCACCTCTCGCAGCCCGAGGCGGAGTCGAAGCCTCAGGCGTCTTCATCACCCGAACCGGAAGCCTGACCTCTCACCGCCGTGAGCAGCAGGTCGTACTTGCCGCCCAGGAACGTGCGGAAGCCGTGCTGGTGCAGGTAGCGGCGGTAGAAGGACAGGTCCTTCACCAGCAGCGACAGGTCCGGTTCGCGCAGGTTGCGCACGCGCGCGCCGTACACGACCTCTCCGTCGCGGAAGCGTGAGTTGGGGAAGCCCAGCACCAGCGAGGCCCTGGGCTCCAGGTGCTCCTGCACCAGCTTGCGCAAGAGCGCCCGGTCATCCACGCCCGGGCTCTGCAACGTGCCCACCGACACCACCGCGTCGAAGCGGCCCAGGTCCGAGGGCAACGCGTTCAGGTCCGCCTGCACGAACGCATGGCGCGGATCCGGAAACGCCGCGCGAGCCTCCGCCAACGCACTCGCACTGTGGTCCACTCCGACGAAGCGGATGCCCTCCACATCCTCGAACGCGGCCAGCTCATCTCCCCGGTTGACGCCCAGGTCCAGGAGCCTCGCGCCCGGTGGCAGCGGCAGCCGCCCCACTGCCTCCAGCCAGGGCAGCAGGAAGCCCGCGTCCTCGAACTTCCGCACGCGCGCGAAGTCGGACGCGGCGCCATAGCGCTCCTGTGGCGCGTCCGTCCGTGTCCCGCCTCCCGCGTGCCACGAAGCCTCCGAGCCCAGTGGCTCGAACGTGAGCCGCACGTGCGTCGCATCCACCCCGCGGGGCGTGCGCAGGCGGCACGACAGCCCCTCCGCCAGGTCGCACCAGCTCCGCAGCGGCCGGTGCACGAGCCCACCCTCCACGCGCTCGCCGGGATAGCGCCCGTGGCCCAGGTCCGGATCCGGCACGTCGATGGACACGGGCCCGGACGCCAACAGCGCCTCCAGGTGGCGCAGGACGACAACCAACGGCTCGGCGTGGAAGCGGCGTGGGCTTTCGGCGGAGGGGCGCGACGACATGCGCCGCACCCTACTCCGCGTGGCTCAGTGGGACTCCACCACGATCTTCCCGAACGCGCTCCAGGGCCGCGGGCAGGGCCTCCGGCGGATGGCACGCGTCGATGACCGGCTTGAGCCCGGTGGCGTCCACCGCGCGCGCCAGTGCCTCCAGGTGCCCTCGTCGCCCCACCTTGCCCGTGCGGGTGCGCGCCGCCATCGACGCGCTCGCGCAGAAGCTTCCCGCCTTCGTCAAATGACGGCAGGCGACGCAGCGGCCCGCCGCGCCTGGATCTGTTCCCACACGAACGCGAGTACCAGGAACCCACCGCCCACCGAGCACACGCCCCGCCAGCCCGCGTGGTCCCACGCGATGGCGGAGAGCGCGGAACCACAGGCACCGCCCACGAAGTAGAACATCTTGTAGAGCGTGTTGAGGCGCGTCTGCGCGGTGGGGTGCAGGCGGTACAGCTCCGTCTGGTTGGACACCGTGGCGGCCTGCGCCCCCAGGTCCAGCAGCACCACGCCCGCGATGAGCCCGGCCCACAGCGTGCCGAAGACGGCGAACACCCCGAAGGCCGCCAGCATCGTGACGATGCACGCCCGGACGATGCGCCGCGCGCCAATGCGCTGCGCATGCCGGCCCGTGACATTCGCGGCGAGCGCCCCCACCGTCCCGATGAGACCGAACATGCCCGCCGTTCCCGGCCCCTGGTGGTACGCGTCACTGCTCAGGAAGAAGGCCAGCGAAGCCCAGAACGCGGAGAGCGCCGCGTACATCAGCGCGCCCGTGAACGCGATGGCCCGGAGCCCGGGCACGTCCCGCTGCAGCGTCCACAGCGACTGCAGGAGGCGCGGATAGGTCAGCCGCGTGGAGGACTCGTAGCGAGGCAGTCCCAGCCGCAGCGTCATCGCCAGGCCCACCATGGTCGCGCCGGCCGCGAAGTACACCCCACGCCAGCCCAGGTGTGTCGCCACGAAGCCGCTGAGCGTGCGGGAGATGAGCACGCCCACCAGCGCGGCGCTGAGCACCACGCCCAGGTTCCTCCCCCGCTCCTCGGGCGAGCTGAGCGCCGCGACGAAGGGGATGAGGATCTGCACCAGCACGGACGTCAGGCCAATGGCAACGCAGGCGGCCAGGAACAGCGGGAACGTGGGCGCCAGGCCCGCCGCGAAGAGCGCCGCCGCCGCGAGCCCCAGCATCGTCACCAGCAGACCGCGCTTCTCCAGCACGTCACCCAGCGGCGTCAGGAGCACCAGTCCGGCCACGTAGCCCAGCTGCGACATCATCGGCACGGAGCCCACGGCGGAGGCGGACAGGCCGAAGGTCCGCGCGATGACGCCCAGCAGCGGCTGGCTGTAATAGACGTTGCCCACCGCGAGCACCGTCGCCGTCGTCATCGTCCACAGCAGCCGGCGATCCATCGGCACGGCCTGGGGCACGGCGGTGGGGAGCACGGCGGAGGAGGTCTCCATGCGACATGCCTAGCGCTCCCCCAACCATACTTCCAATATATCATGGGTCTGGAACTCAGACCTGGAGCGTATGGACCATGGAGCTGCGCCACCTGCGGTACTTCGTCGCGGTCGCGGAGGAGCTCAGCTTCACCCGCGCCGCGAAGCGCCTGCACATCGCCCAGCCGCCGCTCAGTCAGCAGATCCGCAAGTTCGAAACGGAACTGGGTGGAGCCCTCTTCGAACGCGAAGCCCGCGCGGTGCGCCTCACGAAGCTGGGACGCGAGCTGCTACCGGAAGCCCACCAACTCCTGGAGCGTGCGAAGCGGTTCCAGGAGCACGCGGCGCGGCAGGCCCGGGGCGAACAGGACGTGCTGGTGCTGGGCCTCATCTCGTCGTTCGCGACGCCGCGGTTCGCGGCGATGCTGCGGGCCTTCCAGAAGAAGGTGCCGGGGGTCCACATCGAGCTGAGCAACCATCCCTCCGCGTGGCAGCTGGAGGCCCTGGAGCGGGGCACGCTGGACGTGGGCATCCTGCGCCCGCGGGAGCGGATGCCTCCGGACGTCGTCTCGCACCTCATCCGCCGCGAGCCCTTCCGGCTGGCGGTGCCCTCACGGCATCCGTTCGCGAAGCGGAAGGCGGTGGCGTGGAAGGAGCTGCGGGAGGAGCCGCTCGTCCTGGTGGAGCCCGGCGTCGCGCCGCCGGACTACTACGCGGGGTTCTTCGAGCGGCTCCGCGACGCGGGGGTGGAACCGGCGGTGCGCCAGTACGCGCAGAACGTCGCGACGAAGATCTGGTTCGTCTCCGCGGGCTTCGGCATCGCGCCCATGCCGCACACGCCCGACACGGAGCACCATTCGGGCGTGGCCTTCATCGACCTGCCGGAGGACGCGCCGGTGACGAACACCGCCATCGCGTGGCGCAAGGCCGGAAGCTCCCCGGCCCTGCTGCGGTTCGTCGAGTTCGCGCGCGAGTCCTTCGCCGCGGGCTGAACCCTTACGACGACTCCTCCACCACCGCCCGCCGGATGCCCTTCAGCTTGTCGGGGTTGCGCGTGACATAGAGGGCGACGATGCGGCCATCCTCGATGCCGAGCGCCGTCGTCTGCAGCGTCCCGTCCGGCTCCAGCGTGACGAATGCGGGCAGGCCGTCGATGGTGCCCTCATGCACGAGCTGCGACGCGTTCACGCCCGCGCGTCGGACGAACGCCTCGAGCATGCGCACGATCTTCTCCTGGCCGAAGATGGGATTGAGCACCGCCTTCGTCTTGCCGCCCCCATCCGCGTAGAACACGACATCCTGGGCGAGGAGCGCCTGGAGCGCGTGCGTGTCTCCGCTCCGGGATGCGGCGTAGAACGCCGAGGCCAGCTCATGGCCCCGGGCCTCCGTCACCGGGAAGCGGGGCCGGGCCTCCTGCACGTGGGCCCGCGCCCGGCTGGCCAGCTGGCGGCACGCCGCGGGATCGCGCTCGATGGCCTTCGCCACCTGCTCGAAGTCCATGCCGAACACGTCGTGCAGGAGGAACGCGGCCCGCTCCAGCGGAGACAGCCGCTCCAGGGCCATCATCAGGGTCAGCGTCAAATCGTCGCCCTCCACCATCGGCTCGATGATGGGCTCTGGAAGCCAGGTGCCCACGTACTCTTCGCGCCGGACGCGCGCGGACTTCAGGACGTCCAGACACAGGCGCGTCACCGTCCGGACGAGCACGGCCTCGGCGTCCCGCACGGCGTCGCGGTCCGTCTGGTGCCAACGCAAGTACGCCTCCTGCACCACGTCCTCCGCCTCCGCGACGATGCCCAGCATCCGGTACGCGATGCGGAGCAGGCGGGGGCGGAGCGGGTCGAAGACGTCCGCGGGATTTGAATCAGGCGGCTTCACTGCGCGCAGTCACCGGGTGGATGGACCGGAAGCCAATGGCGAACCGGTTCCAGGAGTTGATGACACCAATCATGAGGGTCAGCTTGACGATCTCCTCGTCGGTGAAGTGTGGCTTGAGCGCAGCGTAGTCCTCATCCGGGGCATGCGTCTGGGAGATGAGCGTCAGGGCCTCGGTCCAGCCCAGGGCCGCCCGCTCGCGCTCGGTGTACAGCGGCGACTCGCGCCAGCCATCCAGCAGGTAGATGCGCTCCTCGGTCTCGCCATGGGCACGGGCGTCACGGGTGTGCATGTGGATGCAGAAGGCGCAGCCGTTGAGCTGGGACGAGCGGATCTTGACCAGCTCGCGGAGGCTGGGCTCCAGGCCCAGGGCCTCCACCTTCTTGCTGAACTCGACCATGAGGTTGACGGCGTCCGGCGCGACCGCGAAGGCATTCATCCGGGTCTTCATGTGCAGCTCCTCGTTCTGGGGGCGAAGTGCCCTTCCATCTCCAGGACGACGCAGCGGGGGCCGCGTGTGACATGGCCCTTTAAAAAGCGATTCGAGGCTCAGGCAGCTTCACTGCGAGGGGTCACCGGGTGGATGGCCCGGAAGCCGAGGACGAGCCGGTTCGCGACGTTGATGACGCCAATCATGAGGGTCAGCTTCACGATCTCCTCGTCGGTGAAGTGTGGCTTGAGCGCAGCGTAGTCCTCATCCGGGGCATGCGTCTGGGAGATGAGCGTCAGGGCCTCGGTCCAGCCCAGGGCCGCCCGCTCGCGCTCGGTGTACAGCGGCGACTCGCGCCAGCCATCCAGCAGGTAGATGCGCTCCTCGGTCTCGCCATGGGCACGGGCGTCGCGGGTGTGCATGTGGATGCAGAAGGCGCAGCCGTTGAGCTGGGACGAGCGGATCTTGACCAGCTCGCGGAGGCTGGGCTCCAGGCCCAGGGCCTCCACCTTCTTGCTGAAATCCACCATGTGACTGAGGGCGTCCGGCGCGACCGCGAAAGCATTCATCCGGGGCTTCATGTGTAGGTCCTCGTTCGGGGGGCGAAGTGCCCTTCCAGCCCCAGGACGACGCAGCCGGTGCCGCGTGTGACATGGCCGTTTTAAATGCCTAAAAAGGACTCCGGATGAAGACCGTGACCGATGTGGAGACGCTCGAACGCCTGTACGGCGTGCCCGGGAAGTCGTCCGTGCTCAAGGAGGTGGACCACCTCCACCCGGCGTACCGACCCTTCATCGAGCGATCGCCGTTCATGGTGCTCGCCACCTCCGGCCCTGAAGGGCTGGATGCCTCGCCGCGAGGAGACCCCGCCGGGTTCGTGGTCATCGAGGACGCGCGCACGCTGCTGTTGCCCGACCGCCGAGGCAACAACCGCATGGACTCGCTGCGGAACATCGTGGCGGATCCGCGCGTCGCGCTGCTGTTCTTCGTCCCGGGCGTGAACGAAACCCTGCGAGTCAACGGCCGGGCGAGCATCGTCATCGAGCCGTCCATGCTCGAGCGCTTCACCTTCGAGGGAAAACAGCCCCGCTCCGTGCTGCGCATCGCCGTGGAGACGGTCTACTTCCAGTGCAGTCGCGCATTGATCCGCTCCGGGCTCTGGGACCCGGCCCGGCAAGTCCCCCGCGCCGAGTTCCCGAGCCCCGGATCCATCCTCGAAGCGCTGAGTCCGGAAGACTTCGACGGAGGCGAGTACGACCGAGAGCTGCCAGCCCGGGTGAAGACGACGCTGTACTGAGCCTCAAGCGGCCGCGTCGAACACCGTGGCCTTGCGCACGCGAACGCGGAGCGTCTGGCCGGCGCGCACGCCCTCCAGCGCCGGCCCGATGACGCGCAGGAACGCGTCTCCCACGGGGAAGCGGTACTCCGCCGCGTGCCCCAGGAACAGGCGAGCCGAAAGCACCAGCGGCGTTCCGGTCTCCCCCAGCTCCAGATCCTCCGGACGCACGACCAGCGTTCCCGGTCCGGGCTTCGCGTCCTCGGGCAGCTCGAACGAGGTCTCCGTCCCCGCGCAGAGGAAGGCACCTGCGCGCACCTCGCCCCGCAGCACGTTCGCGCCTCCGACGAAGCCCGCGACGAACGGAGTCGCCGGTTCCCGGTACAGCCGCTCCGGAGTGTCCACCTGTTCGATGACGCCCTGGTTCATCACGGCGATGCGGTCCGACAGGGCCAGCGCCTCGCCCTGGTCGTGCGTGACGAACACGAGCGTCGTGCCCAGCCGGGCTCGCAGCGCGGCGATTTCCGCGCGCAGCTCCTCGCGCAGGGCCGCGTCCAGGTTGGACAGGGGTTCGTCCAGCAGCAGCACGCGAGGCCCCGCCACCAACGCCCGCGCGAGCGCCACGCGCTGCAACTGTCCGCCGGACAGTTCGTGCGGCATCCGCGCTGCATAGGCCTCCAGTCGCACCCAGCGCAGGGCTTCGTGCACGCGGGAAGCCACCTCGTGGCGGGGCACCTTCCGGAGCGACAGGGGATAGGCGACGTTCGCTTCGACGCTGCGATGCGGCCAGATGGCATAGCTCTGGAACACCATGCCCAGGCCGCGCTTCTCGGGAGGAACGCGCACGCCGGGTCCAGCGACCACTTCATCCCCCAGGCGGATGACGCCCGCATCCGGATGCTCCAACCCCGCGAGCATCCGCAGCGTCGTCGTCTTCCCGCATCCAGAAGGGCCCAGCAGGGACACCAGCTCGCCCTGCCCCACTTGAAGGCTCAAGCCACGCACCACGGGCGTCCCGCCGTAAGCCTTGACCAGGTCCTCCAGGACGATGGCCGCCATCACCGCACCTCCGGAACTCGACGCCGGGCCCACGCCAGCACGGCCTGTCCCGCGACCACCAGCGCCACGAACGCGCAAGCGAGCACGGCCGCGGCGGCCGGATCCGCGTAGCTCTGCAATTCGAACAGCAGCGTGCCCAGGACCTCGGAGCCCGCGGGCACCAGCAGCACGGACAGCGTGATCTCCGTGGCGCACGCGAGGAACGCGAGCACGAACGCCACCACGAGCGCGGGCCGAAGCAGCGGAAGCGTCGCGTCCACGAACGCACGCACGGGTCCGGCACCACCGACGCGCGCGGCCTCCGCGAGCGAAGGATCCACCTGGGCCAGGGCCTCGGAGCTGTTGCGTTCGCCGAGCGCCAGGTACTTCCCCACGTAGCCCACGAGCATCAGCCACGGCGTATGCGCCAGCGCCAGCACGAACGCCACGCGGTCCAGCACCACCAGCCGCCAGTCCCGAGAGAACGCCACCAGCAGCGCGAGCGCCAGCACCGTGCCCGGAACCGCGAAGGGCCACACCGCCATCGCTTCCACGGCCGCGCCGCCACGACGAAAGGCTCGCCGAAGGAGCGCGCCTGCAAGGCCCAACCCCACCACCAGCAGGCCCGCCCCCGCGGCGAGCAGCACACTGCGCCCCGTGGCCCGCAGCGTACGTGCGTCCCACAGCACCCCAGACCAGTGCGACAGCGTCAGCGCGTCCCAGGTCAGCGCCGCGCCGAAGCTGCGCTGCAGCGAAGTGAGCAGGATGGCCGCCAGGGGCAGGACCACCAGCACCCCGCCCACGAGGCCCACTCCGGCGAGCGCGGCGGTCCGCCACGTCCCCAACGCGAGCACGCGAGGAGACACGCCCTTCCCCGCGCTCAATCGCACCCGTCCGCTTCGGCCCAGCACCCACGTCAGTCCCAGCGCCATCGGCGTAAGCAGAAGGAGGAACGACGCGAGCACTGACGCACGAGGCAATCCCTCCTCGCTGCCCAGCAGCACCAGTTCATAGATGCGCGTGGTGAGGACGCGGGTGGGCGGAGACGCCGAAACGCCCAGCAGATACGGCACGCCGAAGGACGATGCTGCCATGAGGAACACCATCACGGCGCCCGACAACAGCGCGGGCATCACCAGGGGAACGGTGGTGTTCAGCACGGCGCGAAGCGGCGAAGCGCCACACACCCGGGCCGCTTCTTCCAGAGCCGGATCCACGCGCCGCAGCGCCGCCGCCCCCGCGAGCAGCACCAGCGGCAGGCCCGAGAGTCCCTCCACGAACGCGATGCCCGCCGCGCCATAGAGGTCGAACACGTCCGCGCCCAGCATGCGGTTCAGGTAGCCAGCACGAGGGCTCGCGAGCGACAGCCACCCCATGCCCCAGATGAACGCGGGGATGGCGGACGGCAGCGTGAACAGCACGGTGAACGCGCCACGCAGGGGCAGGTCCGTGCGGAACAGGAGAAAGGCCAGCGGAGCCCCCAGGCACAGCGCCCACGCCGTCGCGCCCAGCGAAATGCCCAGCGTGTTCACCAACGCCCCGGACTCCGCCGCGAGCACCGAACCCAATCCCCCCGTCGCCGCACCCACGCCCCGCACCAGGAGCGCCACGACCGGGACCACCGCGAAGAGCAGCAGCGGCACGAGCCACAAGGCCAACGCAATCCACCGCCCCCTCATCGCACGCCCCCATCAAGGCTCACGTGCTGGTGCTTGCGGTACGCCAGTCCTTCGGACAGGCCGCCAATCCAAGCGGATGAGAAAGGAAGAATCCTGAAGAGGCGCCCCGACGGCGGCCCACTGAAAAAACCTGTCCGACTGTCGGACAAGCCTGGGCCACCGCACGAGCCTGTCCGACTGTCCGACTGGTTTGGACTACCGAGCGAACCTGTCCGACTGTCCGACAGGTTTGGCCTATCGAGCGAACCTGTCCGGCTGTCGGACAGGCCAGGGCCACCGCACCAACCACTCCGACTGTCCGACAGGTTTGGACCATCGAGCGAACCTGTCCGACTGTCCGACAGGTTTGGACCATCGAGCGAACCTGTCCGACTGTCCGACAGGTTTGGACAGCCGCCGGGGCCCCCGCGTGCTGACGGCTTCCCGCTGTCGCTCCCCATCGTCCTGGCTGCATCCTCAGTCAGGACGGAGGTGCTCCCTTCCCAACAGGGCAGCGAAAACCTGTCCGACTGTCGGACAGGTTTTGAGCGCGCCGCTCCGGCGGAGGCCCACTCCCGTCCTCCGAAGGGGCGTTCCTGACTCATCGCGCGAACGCCCGGCTGAAGGCTTCCTTGATGTCGCCGCCGTGCAGCAGCCCCTGCTCCAGCAGCTCGGGCGTCCAGGCCTGCGCGCGGCTCAGCAATCCGTCCACGCCGGACTCTCCACGCGGGCCGCTCAGGCGCGGGTCCACGGCGTGCATGTCCCCCTTCTCCACGATGATGCGCTGGCCCTCGGGCGACAGCAGCACGTCCACCAGCGCCTTCGCCGCCACCGGATTGCGAGTCGACGCGAACAGTCCCACCGGTCCCGGGATGACCACCGCGCCGTCCTCCGGCCAGATGACCTCGATGGGACTGCCCTTCGCCTTCGCCGTCAGCGCGTTCTCCAGCAGCAGCACGCCCGCGTCCACCTCGCCGCTCTCCACCTTCTGGAGCACCGCCGC
Organism: Corallococcus sp. AB018; assembly: GCF_003986945.1. Lineage (NCBI taxonomy): Bacteria > Pseudomonadati > Myxococcota > Myxococcia > Myxococcales > Myxococcaceae > Corallococcus > Corallococcus sp. AB018. The sequence goes on from NZ_RAWR01000086.1 coordinate 13,582, forward strand.
GTTGCCACCCGCCACCACCGCGCCCCGCGCCCTCAGCCCGGCGAAGTAGGCATCTCCGCGCCGCGCGTGCAGGAACACCGCCCACGTGAACGCGGTGCCCGACGTGAGTGGATCCCCGATGGCCACCCGTCCTTTCCAGCTTCCATCCACCAGCGCAGCGAACGACTTCGGCGCCTCGCCTGCGCCCACGCGGTGCACCAGGACCATCGTGGACAGCCGCACGGCCGCGTACCTCGCGTCCAGGTCCAGCAGCGTTCGCGGAATGCGCAGCGCGTTCACGGACGCGTAGCGCAGGAACGCGCCATCCCGCGCCAACCGCTCGTAGAGGAACGGATCCGACGTCATCAGCACGTCCGCCCGCACCGCGCCCGCGGCCCGCTCCGCCTCCAGCCGGCTGGCCACCTTCTCACTGCCCGCCTGGTACCAGTGCACCTGCACGCCGGGCAGCCGCTCCTTCAGCAAGGGCTCCATCGCATCCAGCACGTGCCGGTACATCGACGTGTAGACCCACACCTCGCCAGACGGGGTCGAGGCCTGCGCCACGGCGGCGCCTCCCGACGGCGCGGCGGATTCAATGCGGCACGCGGCCAGGAGGATCAGCGCGAGGAGCGGACCCACGCGCCGCACAAGGAGGGGAATGCGCATGCGGGTGTCGATTATGCGGCACACGCCCGCCCTGCACACGCACTCCGCAGCGGTGGCTCCTGCACATTCGACCCTCGCGCCCGTTGTCCCGGGCGGCGCCCGGTCCCAACGTCGGCCTCCCAGACGCTGCCTGCCCTCTGGAAGAAGGACGTCCGCGCATGACCCGGAAGGAATTCCTCGCCGCGACGCTGTCGCTGATGGTTGCCCCACCCGTGCTTGGGGCTTCACCCGCGAAGGCGAAGAACGCGTCCGCCGTGCCCCGCCGCAAGCTGGGCCGCACCGGCCAGGAGGTTTCGTGCATCGGGCTCGGGGGCTTCCACATCGGCAAGCAAAAGGAGGAGTCGGAGAGCATCGCGCTCATCCGCGGCGCGTTGGACCAGGGCATCAACTTCCTGGACAACTGCTGGGACTACAACGACGGCAAGAGCGAGGAGCGCATGGGCAAGGCGCTGCGCGACGGCTACCGCGCCAAGGCCTTCCTGATGACGAAGGTCGACGGCCGCGACAAGAAGACCGCCGCGAAGCAGATCGACGAATCCCTCCAGCGTCTCCAGACAGACCACCTGGACCTGCTCCAACTCCACGAAGTCATCCGAGACAACGACCCCGACCGAGCCTTCGCCGAAGGCGGCGCCATCGAGGCGATGAAGGACGCGCAGAAGGCCGGCAAGGCGCGCTTCCTGGGTTTCACCGGCCACAAGTCCCCGGACATCCACCTGAAGATGCTGGAGACGGCGAAGAAGCACGGCTTCCGCTTCGACACCGTGCAACTGCCCCTCAACGTGATGGACGCCCACTTCAACAGCTTCGAGCAACGCGTGCTGCCCGTGCTCGTGAAGGAGGGCATCGGCGTGCTCGCCATGAAGTGCATGGGCGACCCGTTCATCCTGGACAGCAAGACCGTCACCGCGCCCGAGTGCCTCCGCTACAACCTGTCCCTGCCCGTCAGCGTCGTCATCACCGGCATCGACTCGCAGGAGCGCCTGCAGCAGGCGCTGACCGCGGCGCGCACCTTCAAGCCCCTGAGCGAAAAGGAAGTCCAGGCCCTGCTCGCCAGGACGAAGGACGCTGCCCAGGACGGCGCCTACGAGAAGTACAAGACGAGCCACCACTTCGACGGAACCGTCCAGAATCCCCAGTGGCTCGGCTGAGGCGCTTCCAGACTTCCTGGCAAGACGCGTTAAAACCGGCAAATATGAATGCTCCCCCTACCCCGGAGCATTCATGCACCGCCCTTTTCGAGCAGGCCTCGTCGCCGCAGGACTCCTGACCACCCTCTCCGGCTGTTCTCCCGAGCCGGAAGCCGCCGCCCCGGTGGAGGCGGAGGGTTACGGCCAGACGCAGCAGGGCGAGCGCGCGTACGACCCGGGCTCGGGGTGGTCGCTGTCGTGGCAGGACGACTTCACGGGCACGGCGCTGAACACGGGCGCGTGGAACGTGCTGACCAGCAACTGGGATCCGGTGACCAACAACTGCAACTTCGGCACGGGTGAGCTGGAGTTCCCGCGCGCGCAGAACGTGGCGGTGGCCAATGGCAAGCTGATCATCTCGGCGGAGCGCACGGCGGACAACCCCACGGACTCGCGCTGCGCGGGGCAGTACCGGTCGTTCTATTCCGGCCGCATCCACACCAAGGGCAAGGTGGAGGGGCGCTACGGGAAGATCGTCGCGAGCATCAAGGTCCCGCCGGGCTACGGCATGTGGCCGGCGTTCTGGACGCTGGGCTCGAACATCCAGAGCGCGGGCTGGCCGGCCGCGGGCGAGATCGACATCCTGGAGTGGAAGTCCACGGAGCCCACGTGGATGAAGTCGGCGCTGCACTGGCACAACGGCGGCAACGCGGACTGGGGCACGGGCGCGAGCCGTGGCGTGGACCTGTCGCAGGACTTCCACACGTACGAAGTGGAGTGGAACGCGAACACCATCGTGTTCCGCCTGGACAAGGACTTCGTGTCCACGGCGACGTTCAACCACAACGAGTCGGAGTTCCAGCAGAACCACTACCTCATCCTGAACCTGGCGCTCGGCGGCGTCTGGTACGGAAACCCGGCGCCGGCCTCCATCGACCTGGCCTGGGGCGCGAAGAAGACGATGGAGGTGGAGTGGGTGCGCTGGTACCAGCCGGGCGGCTCGCAGTCGCTGGGGCTGACCAACCCGGGCTTCGAGAACGGCATGACGGGCTGGACCACCTGGAGCCCGAACGGCACGGGCACGGCGGCGTTCTCGGAGACGTACAACGGCGGGCACTCGGGCAGCTTCCACCTGACGCAGTGGACGTCGGCGGCGGCCTACGAGGCGTGGACGTACCAGACGAAGTCCGGTCTGGCGTCCGGCAACTACAAGCTGCGCGCCTGGTTCCGCAAGGGAGGCACGTTCGACTTCGCGCGCTTCCAGGTGAAGAACTGCGGTGATTGCGCGCCGGCCATCACCAACCTGGGCACCTACGGCAACTACACGTTGCTGGAGACGCCCGCCATCAACGTCACCAACGGCTACCTGGAGTTCGGCCTGCACAGCAAGTCGCCGGCCCACAACGGCTCCAACTTCATCCACATGGATGACGTGGAGCTGATCAAGCTGTAGGCCCTGATTGCCTTCACGCGCGCGCCGGAGATGGCACCGGCGCGCGCAGTGGCGCTGCGACTTACGGCACGAGCACGAAGTCGTCCATGTACAGCGTGCCCTGATCCGATCCCGATTCGTCCATCACGTAGAAGTCATCCACCGTGCCGGACGTCGCGCCCAGGGCGCTGAGCGGGATGGAGACCTTCTGCCAGGTCCCCGCCGCGATGGGGTGCCCCAGCGCCGTCTCCAGGCTCATGCTGCCCAGCGGCGTGCCGCCGTTGTAGAGCGCCAGCCGCACCTGCTGTCCACCCGTCGTGCCTCCGTGCACCCAGAGGTCGATGGACTGGTACAGCGACAGATCCAACCCCGAGTGGTGGAACATCAGCGCCTCCCAGTAGTCCGGCTCGAAGCTGACCGCCGTGGACCCGGAGTGCACCGTGACGGACTGATCCAGATCGTGCGTCGCCCAGCTCCAGTTCTGGAAGCCGCTGCCCATCGCGTCGTCGTAGACCACCGTGCCCACCGACGGCGGCGCCTCAGTAAGACCGTCCGTCAGCGCGAGTCCCTGCTCCACCGTCACCGTGCGGATCCCCGTGGACTGCACGTAGTTGAGGATGTTCGTGAAGTTCGTCGTCCGGTACTGCGTCTCGCGCGTGGGCGCGCTGCTGGTGAACTCGTGGAAGAGGATGATGAGCCAGCTCTTCTCCGCGATGGCCTGGTTGATCCACCCCTTCACCTGCGCCACCGTCACCGCGCTCGACACGTCGTTGGCGCGCAGTTCGTAGATGACCGTGTCCTTGAAGTTGCGGCCCGCGTTGATGGTGCGGTGGCTGGCGTACTCTGTCTTCAGCGCCGTCATCACCGTCGCGTTGTACGCGCCGTAGGGTGACGCGAAATCCTTGCCGCACATCGCCCCCACGTTCGTCTGCAGCCACGTGCGCGAGTCGTGCAGTTCCGACGTCAACTGCGCGGGCGTCAGCGACGTGAGGTCCGCGTGCGTGCGCGTGTGGCTGGCGATTTCATTGCCCTCCGCCTTGAGCGTCTGCACCTGCGCGAGGCTCATGTAGCCGCCCCATCCCTGCGCCACCGCGTCGGTGACCAGGTAGTACGTCGCGGGGATGTTCCGCGACTTCAGCGCAGGCCGCGCCAGCGTGTACTGCGTGCTCCAGCCGTCATCCAACGTGATGGAGATCATCCCTTCCGCGAACGGCGACGCGGCAAAGGCCGAGGAAGAGCAAAGCAGCGCCGCGGCGCATAGCGCGCGGGACGTCCAATTCATCCAGGTCATGTCCGGGTATCCCCTCTGTGAGGAGCTCCCAGGATAAGCGAAACCCAGACACCGCTTCCCGGACACCCGTCCGTGACGCGCGTGCTAGAAGTCGGACCGCCCATGAGTCTCTTCCGCCTCCCCTCCCTGCTGTGCGTGGTGCTCGCGCTCGCGGCGGGCTGCCAGCGTCCCGCGCCCCCCGCTCCGGAAGCCCAGGCGCGGCGGATCGTCTCGCTGTCGCCCTCTGTCACGGAGACGCTGTTCGCGCTGGGCGCAGGCGCGGAGATCGTGGGCGTGTCCGACTACACCGCCCTGCCCCAAGGCACGCCCGCCCTGCCCAAGGTGGGCACCACGTTCGCGCCGAACTTCGAGGCCATCGCGAAGCTCAAGCCCACGCTGCTCGTGGATCAACAGGTGAAGCAGGCCCCCGCGGAGGCGCTCTCCGCGCTCGCGCCGCTGAAGGTGCTCCCGTGGACGTCGCTCCAGGAGGTCGTCGGCAGCGTGAAGGAGCTGGGCCGGCTGAGCGGCCGAGAGCCCCAGGCCGAGGCGCTCGCGGAGAAGCTGAGCCAGACGCTGTCTCGCCCCGCTCCGAAGGATGCTCCCCGAGTGTTGCTGGTGCTGGGCGACACTGCGGGCACGCTGTCGGAGGTCTGGTACATGAAGCGCGCGTCGCTGCACGGCGCCGCGCTGGAAGCGGCGGGGGCTCGCAACGCCGTCGCGGAGGACGTCACGGGACCGCCCAACCTGTCGCTGGAGGGTGTCATCGCGCTGGATCCGGACGCGGTGCTGGTGCTGATCAGCGCGCCGGCCCTGGATGCCGCGAAGCAGGCGCAGCTCCTCGCTCCGTGGAAGCAGCTCACCGGACTGCGCGCGGCGCGAGAGGACCGGGTGCGGCTGGTCATCGGGCCCGACGTGCAGTCCACCGGGCCCGGCATCCTCGACGTCGTCGAGCGGCTCCGCGCCGCCCTGGGCACCCTGCCCTCCGCACGATGACGGCCGGGCTGACGCTGGACGCGGTGACGGTGCGGGCTCGGGGGCGGACGCTCCTGGACAGCGTGTCCCTGCGCGTGGCCCCCGGTGACTTCGTGGCCATCGTCGGGCCCAACGGCGCGGGCAAGTCCACGCTCCTGCGCGTGGCGCTGGGCCTGCTGCGTCCGGACGCCGGACATGTGTTCGTGGACGGGCAGGACGTGTCGGGCCTCGCCCCCCGGGAGCGCGCGGCGCGGCTCGCGTGGCTGCCCCAACGGCTGGAAGCGGCGGAGCCCATCACCGCGCTGGAGCAGGTCGTCTCCGCGCGCTACCGCTTCCCTGAATCCCGCCGGGCCTCCGAGACAGCTGCACACCAGGCTCTGGCGGAAGCAGGCGCCCAGTCCTTCGCCCTGCGCCCCATCACGGAGCTGTCCGGCGGTGAGCGGCAGCGAGTGGCGGTCGCCGGGCTGCTCGCGCAGGAGACCCCGCTGGTGTTGCTGGACGAGCCCGCCAACTTCCTGGACCCCGCGCAACAGATGGAGCTGTACACGCGCATGGGACACCTCTGGCGCGCGGGACGCGGCATCCTCTGCGTCACCCACGACGTCAACGTGATCTCGCACGCCCACGCTCCAGGCACGCGCGCTCCCCGCGTCGTGGGCCTGTTCCAGGGCCGCGTGGCCTTCGAGCGGAACCACGACGCCCCCGACCTGGGCGAACAGCTGGGCGAGCTGTTCGGCGTGCGCATGCACGGGACATCCGTGGAAGGCCATCGCGTCTTCGTGGGCCTGCCCCGGAGCGGAGGCGCCTCGTGAAGGCCTGGGTCCTCGTGGGGGTCTGCGTGGCCGCGTGCGCGGTGGCGCCGTTCATTGGCCCGGGGCTCTCCCCGGACTCGGTGGACTTCGTCTTCTGGCAGCTGCGCGTGCCCCGCACGCTGATGGCCATGCTGGTGGGCGGCACGCTGTCGCTGGTGGGCGCGGTGTATCAGTCCCTCTTCGCGAACCCGTTGGCCGCGCCCAGCACCGTGGGCACCACCGCGGGGGCGACCCTGGGCGCGCTGGTGGCCATCATCCTGGGGGCGCGGCTCGCGCCGGGTGGAGCGCCGATCATCACCGCCGCGGCCTTCATGGGGGCGCTCGGCGTCAGCCTGGTGGTGGCCGCCATCGCCGCGGGCCGCCGCGTGCGGATGAACGACGTGGTGCTCGCAGGCATCGCGTGCTCCATGGCGGCGGGCGCCATCTCCACCGGCTTGCAGTTCACCGCGGACTCCGCCGAGCTCATGGCCGCCATGCGCTGGTCGCTCGGCCACCTGCCGCAGGTGGGCTACGCGGGCGTGCGGCTCCTCACCCCGTTCGCGGCCGTCACCATCGTGGGGCTGCTCGCCCTCACCCGCGCGCTGGAGGTCTTCATCGCCGGCGAGGAGCACGCCGAGTCCCAGGGCGTCCCCGTCCGCCGCGTGCGCACGGTGGCCATTGGCCTGGGAGCGCTGGGCGTCGCCGCCTGCGTGGCGTGGTGCGGCCCCATCGCCTTCGTGGAGCTCATCGTCCCGCACCTGGTGCGCCGGACGCTCGGTGTGAGTCGCCGGGTGCTGCTGCCCGGGTCCGTGGTGGTGGGAGCCGCGTTCCTCGCGTTGTGCGATGCGTCGGCGCGGATGATCCTCCCCGGGCGTGAATTGCCCGTGGGAGTGGTGACGGCCGCCCTGGGCGCGCCCCTGCTCGTCTCCCTGCTCGCGCGCGCACGCTCCTGAAGCGCCCTGCCGGACAGGGCCACCCGGAGCGCAGCACCGCCTTCAGGACGAGGGGTACACGAGGCGAGTTCGGGTATATTCCGCGCCGCGTGGGGCCCCCGGCTGGGACGTGCCCCCTGGAACTTCACGAAAGGCTTTGGGCATGAAGCGACTGGGTAGCGTGGGTTTGATGCTGGGTGTGCTGACCCTGGGCGGTTCCTTCGGCTGCGCCGATGAGAAGGAAGAGAAGGCCAAGGAGCACCGGGTCAAGGGCACCAACTTCCTCGCCGACAAGAACTACGCGGAGGCGGTGAAGGAATACGAGGAGTCGCTGAAGATCGACCCGAACCAGGAGAAGGTCTGGGAGAAGAAGGCCTTCGCGCACATGCAGGCGGGCCAGACGGAGGAAGCCGCGCAGGCCGCGCTGAAGCTGGTGGACTACGCGAAGACGCCCGCTGAGAAGGCCGACGTCTACCGCAACGTCGCGGCGATGTACGCGAAGAGCGGCCCGCTGGACAAGGCGAAGCAGTATTTCGAGGAGTGCCTGAAGATCAACCCGAAGGACACCGACGCGCTCGGCTGGATCGCGGAGGTGCACTCGCAGCGCGGTGGCGCCCGCTCCATGTCCGCGCCCGCGGTCCCCGCGGAGCTGGAACTCGCGCTGAAGACGTATGATCAGGTCATCGCCATCAACCCGGACCTGCCCAACCCGTACCTGAACAAGCGCGTCGTGATGTTCAAGTACATCGAGCATGAGAAGGCCATGATGCAGGCCGCCGATCAGGAGGCCGTCGAGGCCGCCACGCCGCCCAAGCCGGAGAAGGGCAAGAAGCCCGTGGTGGATCCGACTGCCGCGGAGCGCGTCGCCGCCGCCAAGGCGAGCTCCGCCGCGCACGCCAAGCGCATCGAGGAGCTGACGGCCCAGGCCACCGAGGCGACCAAGCAGTTCAGCGAGGCGACCAAGCGCGCCAAGGCCGCTCAGGCCTCTGGCGCCACCAAGTAGTCCCGGTGGAGGGGACGGGGCCTAACGTCGGCCTCGTCCTCCCCCGAAGAGGGCCAGCAGCACGCCGCCCACGAGCGCGGCGCCGCCGCCCGCGACGTAGAGCGTGGTCTGCTCGGTGTTGCGGCCGGTGATGAGCTCGGAGGCGCGCTCCGTGAGCGAGTCCCGCGCCTTGAGCCCGGTGAACAGCAGCACTCCGCCCGCCACCGCGAGCATCAATCCCACGATTCGCACAGCACCCACACGGCCTCCTTGAGTGGAACGGCTGCGTGGCCGGAAGGTCCGGCCCCGCGTTCAGCGCTTGCGCTTGCCCGGGGCGCCTCGCCCCTGCTTCTGGCTCGCGCCCTTCGAGCCGCCGGCCTTCGTAGGCGCGGACTTCTTCGAGGGCTTCGCCTTCGCGCCAGAGGCCGCCTTGCGGACCTTCTTGGACGCGCCCGCGCGGCCCGGAGCCGCCTCCGTGGAGAGCTGACCCCGCTGCGCGGCCAGCGCGCGGATCCGGTCGAAGCCCGGGTGCGGTGAAGCGGCTGGGGCGCTGTCGTCGGATTCGATAGCGGGCGGAGTGAAGGCCTCGCGAGGCACCTGAGCCTCGGAGGAGGTACCGGCCTCGTCGCCTTCCTCGACCGCGGGGAGCGAGGGACGGATGACCTTGCGCTTGCCCTTGGCCGGAGTGGCGGGCTCCGCCTTCGGCGCGGGGGCCTCTTCCGTGCGGGACCGCAGGTAGCGGGACGTGGCGCGAGCGGGCGCGGCCTCTTCGCGGCGCCCTTCCCGGCTGAAACGTCCTCGCGGACGCGACGCGGCCGGCGCTTCTCCCAGGACTTCATCGCCATAGCCGGAGACCGTCGCGGCCTCCACCGTGGCGGCGTCCTCGGGAGTGGGCGGCGCCCACGCCTTCTTCACTCCGAACGGCGTCTCCTCCGACTCGCCGAGCGACCGCCACTGCTCCACGTCCGCGGCCTGGTCCGCCCCGGCGGGCTTGCGCGACGGCGTGCGGCCCGTCTTCGCGGCCTCGCGCTCGCCGCGTCCGGGCCTGCCGCCCTTGTGACGGCCCGGCGCTTCGTTCACGTATTCGCGCCGGCGCGGCGCGGGACTCGCTCCGGGGGGCCGCTGGAGCGGGGCCTCGTCCGCGAACTGGAGCGCCTCGAAGTCGATCTTCCGCGACGTCGTGTTCGCGGACAGCAGCCGCACGCGCAGCTTCTGCCCCACGCGCACGCGCCGGCCATTTGAATACACGAGCGAGTGCGTGCGCTTGTCCAGCTTGGAGCCCGGCCCCAGCGACTCCGCCTTCACCAGGCCCTCGACGTGGACCTCGTCCAGCTCCACGAAGAAGCCGAACTCGGCGATGCCCGCCACGGTCGCGTCGAACTCCTCGCCCACGCGGTCCTTCATCATCAGGGCCGCGTAGAACGCCACCACCTCGCGCTCCACCGTCATGGCCGCGCGCTCGCGCTCCGAGCACTGCTGCGCCATGCCCTCCAGCCGCTCCTCCTCGCGGTCCAGCTGCGCTTCCGAGGGCTTCTTGCCCTTGCGCGCCCACACCGCCTTCAGGACGCGGTGCACCAGCAGGTCGGGATAGCGCCGGATGGGCGACGTGAAGTGAAGGTAGTTCTCCGCCGCCAGGCCGTAGTGGCCCACGCGCGTCGCCGTGTACACGGCCTGCATCATGGAGCGCAGGAGCAGCTGGTTCAGCGCCCGCTGCTCCGGGTGCCCCTGCAGCTGCGTGATGAACGCGTCCAGCTCCTTGGACGAAACGCCGTCCTCCACGTCGAGCTGGAAGCCGTACGCCTCCGCCAGCACCGCGAACGCCGCCAGCTTCTGCGGATCCGGCTCGCCGTGGAACCGGTACACCGTGGGCAGGCCCTCGTCCTGGAAGTACGTGGCCACCGCCTCGTTGGCGGCCAGCATGCACTCCTCGATGAGCCGGTGGCTGTCCTTGCGCTCGCGCTTCTCCATGCGCTGCGGCAGGCCATCCTCGCCCAGCAGCACCTTGTGCTCCGGCACGTCGAAGTCGATGGCGCCTCGCGCCTTGCGCATGCCCATCAGCGCGCGCGCCAGCGCCATCAACTGCTCGAACTGGGGCTTGAGGAAGTTGCGGTGCGGCACGTCCTTGCCGTCCAGGACGTCCTGCACCTCGTTGTACGTGCAGCGCGCCATGCTGCGCATCACCGCCGGGTACAGCTCGTGCGTACGCCGCTGGCCTTGGCGGTCGAACGTCATGTCCGCCACCATGCACAGCCGGTCTTCGTCCGGGCGCAGCGAGCAGATGCCGTTGGACAGCCGCTCCGGCAACATCGGCAGCACGCGGTCCGGCAGGTACACGGACGTCGCGCGGTTGAGCGCCTCCGCGTCCAGCGCGCTGCGCTCCTTCACGTAGTGCGACACGTCCGCGATGGCCACCACCAGCCGCCAGCCTCCGGCCTGGGGCTCCGCGTACACGGCGTCGTCGAAGTCGCGCGCGTCCTCGCCGTCGATGGTGATGAGCGGCATCGAGCGCAGGTCGCGGCGGTTGCCCTCCGTGGCCTCCGCTTCGGTGACCTTCACCGCGAACGCGTCCGCCTCGTCCATCACCTCCGGCGGGAACTCGTCGGAGAAGCCATGCGCGAAGGCGGACCCCAGCACCTCCGCGCTCGGGTCACCCGGCCGTCCCAGCGAACCGGCCACTTCACCGAACAGCCCCTGCCCGGGCTCCAGCAGGTCCGCGCCCACGCCCAACCGGACCTTCACCAGGTCGCCGTCGCGCGCCATCTGCGTCGGCGGCACGCGGATGGGACCCGGCAGGCTCGTGTCCGTGGTCATCACCAGCGAGTGCCGGCCCTGCGCCACGTACGTGCCCACGGCCAGCTCACGCCGCCGGTTGATGACGCGCACCAGCCGGCCCTCGAAGCGGCCCGGCCGTCCCGCCACCTCCACGATGACGCGGTCGTTGTCGAGCGCCCGCTGCGCCTCGCCGGGCGGCAGGAAGATGTTCTCGCCCTCGCCCGACACCGGGTGCACGAAGCCGAAGCCGTCCCGGTGCATGTGGAGGATGCCCTCCACCGCGGGCTGCCCGGAGTCCTCGAAGCGGTCGTCCCGGAAGCCACGCTGCAGCGAGCGCCGGACGTCGCCGCCGCCACGGAAGCCCGGACGGTCGTCGCGGAAGCCGCCGCGGCGCTCCTCGCGTCCGCTGCCCGGGGCGGGGCCCCGCTTCTTGAAGGGGGGCGTGGAGGCGTCCCGGCGCGATTCGGAGCTGGCCTCGGGCGCGCGGGGCACGCGAGGGCCTTCCAGGCGGAAGCGCTTGCCGTCCTTGACGATGGTGCCCGCGCGCACCAGTTCACGCAGGGCGCGCTTGAGCTCGGTCTGCTGGCCGGGATTCATCCCCGCGACGCGAAGGAGCTCCTTCACGCCCAGGGGGTGATCGGCTTCAGCGAGCAGCTGTCGGATGTGATCTTGGGAGAGGCTCACGGTGGGGATGCGGCAAGGCCGCTGAGGGAACGGGTAAGCCCGAAGGGTGCGGGCGGGAACCCCCCGGCTCCCATTCGCCCTCCCTGGCAGACCTTGCGGTCCAGGGAGGGCCCGTGCGCCCAGGCCGTCAGGGCTTGACGGTGACGCTGATCTTGAAGGAGCGCTCCACCACACCCGGCGTGAACGCCTTGGCGAGGAAGAACTCCACTTCGAAGTTGCCGGGGTTGCGCGGCGTGAAGAAGAACTCGCGGGTGGCGGGGCCGCCGGCGGCGCCCTGCTCGAAGTTGGCCTCGCGCAGACCCACGCGCTTGGCCAGCGTCGGCTCGATGGCCCAGGTGGCGCCGGGCTGCTCCTGCAGGCGCACCGTGAGGCCGTGGTTGAGCTTCACGTCCACGGACGTGGGCACCTCGCCCTCGATGTGCACCAGCTCCATCTCGTCGCGAGACACCGAGCGCGCCTCGGACGGACGCGGCTCCACCGTCTCCGCGGTGATGCGGCCACCCCAGCCGGACGTCTTGTCCACCACGCCCGTCACCTGGAGCGTCTGCCCCACGTGCTTGCGCAGGCTCTTCACCGCCGCCTTGCCCTCGATGGCGAAGGACACCTGCTGGCGCGTGCCGCCGTTGGACACGACGAGCACGAAGTCCTCGCCCATCATCTCCAGGTTGCCCCGGATGCTGGCGAAGCCCTTGATGCCGGCGCCCATGCCCGCGGCGACGGCCATGGAGACCTCGCCGGGCGACAGGTAGCGCAGCTTCGGCTCTGAATCCGACGGAGCCGGCGCGACCTCTTCCACCTCGGGCTTCTTGGCGGAGTACTTGCGTACCTCCACCACGCCGCTGTGGTTGGTCGTCTTCTTGATGAGGCCGCTCACGGAGACCTTGTGGTCCACGTAGGCCGGCAGCACTTCCTGATCCGGTCCCTGCAACAGGAACGTCAGCTCGCGCTTGTCGCGGCCCACGACGACCAGGTGGGGCATCTCGCCGCTCAGGACGAGCCGGCCCTTGAGGCTGCCCTCGCCCGTCACGCCGCGGCCCTCGCCGGCGGTAAGCAGCTGCTCCATCTCACGCTTCGTGAGCGGCTCGCCCACGGGCGGAAGCTTCGTCGCGCGCGGACGCGGCTTCTCCACGGGAGGACCGGCGGGGACGACCGACGGGGTCTTGCCCCCCGCCTTCCCGGCACCCTTCTTCCCGGCAGGGGCCGCGGGCGCGGTCTTCGCGGCGGGCGCGGCCTTGCCGGCCTTCGCGGGAGGCGCCGGAGGAGCGACCTTGGCCGCCGCCTTCTTGGCGGCCGCGGGGGCCTTCTCCACCTTCTCCGCCACCGCCTTCTTCGCCGCCGCGACCTTTCCCTTCGCCCCTTCAGCCACCGCCTTGACGACCTTCGTCGCGGCCGTCGCCACCTTCTTCGAGGCGTTCCTGATCAGATCCAGGCGGGCCGCGTTGTCCTTCTTCGCGGCAGGCTTCGCACCGGCTTTTGCAGCGGGAGTCGGCTTCTTCGCCCCGGACTTGGGCTTGGCCATCGACGCTGTCTCCTTGGAAATTTCCCGTGTGCTATCAACGGGTTGGCGGGACGCCCCTGCTGTTGGACGCGAGCCTCGCGATCACGATTGCTTGTAACGATGATCAGCTGGGCTGTCAAACTAACACTTGATTTTCCCACGGACTTTGGGTGGGAAAACAGCATGAGTGACACCCCCGAATTGCTGCCGGTGGAGGAGGCCCGAGCGCGGATCCTCGGGCTGTGCACGCCGCTGGCCACCGAGTGGGTGCCCGGGGATGACGCCCTGGGCCGCGCGCTGGCCGAGGACGTCCCCGCCCGCCGCACCCTGCCCCCCTGGGACAACTCCGCCATGGACGGCTTCGCGGTCCAGGCCCGGGACCTGGCGGGCCCCCTGCCCGTGCGCCTGACGGTGGGCGAGACGGTGTTCGCCGGCAGGCGCCCCACCCGGGAGGTCGTCCCTGGCACGTGCGCTCGAATCATGACCGGGGCCCCCCTGCCCCCCGGCGCGGACGCGGTGGTGATGCGCGAGCGCACCCGCCCCGTTCCGGGCGAACCGGACGCCGTGGAGATCCTGGAGGCCGTGGGGCCGGGGAACTTCGTCCGCCCCCGGGGCGAGGACGCGAAGGAAGGCGACGTCTTGCTGCGGCGCGGCACGCCCCTGGGCATCCCGGAGCTGGGGCTCCTGTGGGCGCAGGGCCAGGGCACGGTGCCGGTGCCCCGCCGGCCGCGCGTGGCGGTGCTGTCCACCGGCGACGAGCTGTGCCGCGTGGACGAGCCCCCCGGGGACGGCATCGTGGACATCAACGCCCCCGCCCTGGCCCTGGCGGTGCGGCGCGCGGGCGGCGTGCCCACGCTCCTGGGCATCGCCCGGGACACGCGCCAGGCCGTCCAGGAGGCCCTGGCGCGCGCCGAGGGCTTCGACGTGGTGCTGACCAGCGCCGGCGTCTCCGTGGGCGACCACGACTTCGTGAAGGACGCCCTGGGGGCCCTGGGCGTGGAGCAGCGCTTCTGGCGCGTGGCCATCAAGCCCGGCAAGCCGCTGGTGGTGGGCCAGCGCGGCTCCACCCTGTTCATGGGCCTGCCCGGCAACCCCACGTCCTCCCTGGTGACCTTCGAGCTCTTCGTGCGCCCCGCCCTGCGCCGGCTCCTGGGACACTCGGACGTGGAGCCACCCCGCGTCGCCGGCCGCCTGGAGGGACGGCTCTCCAAGGCCCCGGGGCTTGCTCACTTTGTGCGTGTCACGGCCACCTGGCGGGCGGGCGAGCTGTGGGCAAAACCCCTGGGGACTCAGACGTCGGGTGCCCTGCGTTCAGCTGCGGCAGCCACACATTTGCTTCACATCCCCCGAGAAACCAACAGCCTGGCTGATGGCTCCCATGTGGAGCTGCTCCCCCTCTCGTGGGTCGCTTGAGCAACGCAGTCCACGTCCGCCGCATCCAAACAGGCGGGTTTCACCACACCCATCGGGGTGTCACCTTGACTTGCATCCAGGGGGGCGAGAAGTAACGGCCCCCCTCTGGGAGACGACCTACCATGTCCGACACGCGCTCACCCCAGGTCCTGCCGACCCGAAAGCCGACCCAGCACCTGGAGCGGTACTCGGAGGCGGACGTGCCCACGGCCCGCGGGGTGCTGAAGACCATCGTCTTCCGCGACAAGAGGAACGGCCGCGAGCACGTGGCGCTGGTGGTGGGCGAGCCCAAGGGGCTGGAGGGGGTGCCGGTGCGCATCCACTCCGAGTGCCTCACGAGCGAGGTCTTCGGCAGCCTCAAGTGCGACTGCCGCGAGCAGCTGGACCGGGCGCTGGACTTCGTGACCCAGAACGGACTGGGCGTGGTGCTCTACCTGCGCCAGGAGGGCCGGGGTATCGGCCTGGGCAACAAGATCAAGGCCTACGCCCTGCAGTCCAAGGGCCTGGACACCTACGAGGCCAATCGCCAGCTGGGCTTCGCGGATGACTTGCGCTCGTACGACATCGCTGCGGAAATGCTGCGGTCGTTGGATGTGCGGTCGGTGGACCTGATCACCAACAATCCGCTGAAGATCGCCGGGCTGGTGGAGGAAGGCGTTGCGGTTCGGCGCCGAATCCCTTCCCGGACCGAGCACAATCCGCATAACGTCGACTATTTGAAGACGAAGCGCGAGCGTACGGGGCACCTGATTGAGCTCTTCGCGGAGGACGACGACACGGAAGCCAAGGCCGGCTGAGCGCCCGGCCCGGCGGAGCACCGCGCGCTTCGAGGTGCGCTTCTGGGGGGTGCGCGGTTCCATCCCCGCGCCAGGTCCGGCGACGAAGCGCTACGGCGGCAACACGCCGTGCGTGGAGGTCCGCTGTGGAGATGAGCTGCTCATCTTCGACCTGGGCTCTGGAGCGCGCGGGCTGGGAGATGCGCTGGTGGCGACGCGAAAGCCCGTCAAGGCGTCCATCTTCATCTCGCACTACCACTACGACCACCTGCAGGGCCTGCCGTTCTTCTCGCCGATGTTCTCTCCGGCGAACGACGTGACGCTGTACGGGTCACCTCGGGACGGCAAGTCGCTCAAGCAGATATTGGCCGGGCAGATGGTGCACCCCTACTTCCCGGTGACGGCGGAGGAGGTGTTCCGCACGCGCCTGGCGTACCGGGACGTGGTGGTGGGCGAGGACATCCCGGTGGGCAAGGCCACGGTGCGCACGCTGGAGCTGAACCACCCCGGCGGCAACGTGGGCTACCGGGTGGACTTCGGCGGGCGCTCGCTGGTGTACGCGACGGACGTGGAGCACGGCACGGCGCTGGACGCGAAGCTGTTCGACTTCGCGCGGGGCGCGGACGCGCTGATCTACGACTCCATGTACACGGAGGACGAGTACCGGGTCCGCACGGGCTGGGGCCACTCCACCTGGGAAGCGGCGGTGCGCGCGGCGGACGCCAGCGGGGTGAAGCAGCTGGTGCTCTTCCACCACGACCCGGGCCGCGACGACGCGAGCATGGACAAGCTGCTGCGCGAGGTGCGCAAGCACCGCAAGGACGCCATCGCCGCGAAAGAGGCGATGGTCATCAAGCTGTAGAGGCTGTCACGGCCCGGGCGTCTTGAGCGCCCGGGTCACCGTCTCGCGCAGGCCCCGGAAGGGCAGCCGCGCGAGCGCCGTGGGCACGTCCACCCACTCGAAGGCGTCGTGCTCCGGGCCCAGGCGCACCTGCGTGTCCGGCGAGGCGTGCACCGCGAAGCCGTGCTCCTCCACCAGCTTCGGCGGCAGCACTTCCCCCAGCGCGAACGCGTGGCGGTAGGCCAGGTCCACCACGGGGAGCCGGAGGCCCGTCTCCTCCGCCACCTCGCGGCGGGCGGCCTCCACGGGGGACTCGCCCGGCTCCAGGCGCCCCGTCACCGTCTGCCAGAAGCCACCGCGCTCCGGCGTCCGGCGCAGGAGCAGCACGCGAGCCTCGGGCCCCCGGCCGTGCATCACGGCGACGCTCACCGTGCGCAGGTCCACCGTGCCGTCCACGCGTTGGGCATCGAAGACCTGGGTGAACTCGCGCGCGAGCACCTCCTCCACGTCCGGGACGGACACGGGGTGGCCCAGCTCGCGCTGCATGGACGTGACGCCCGCTTCGCGGATGCCGCACGGGACGATGAGCTGGAAGTGCTCCAGGTTCGTGTTCACGTTGAGCGCGAAGCCGTGCGTGGTGAGCCAGCGCGACAGGTGCACGCCAATGGCGCCAATCTTCCGCGCGTCCGGCGAGCCCTCCTGGCCCAGCCACACGCCCGGCCACTTGGGGATGGCGCCGGCGGTGAGACCGAAGGTCGCGAGCGTCTGGATGAGGCCGCGCTCCACGTCGCGCACGTAGCGGCGCACGTCGCGGCGCTCCGGCGGCAACAGGAGGATGGGGTAGCCCACCACCTGTCCGGGGCCGTGGTAGGTGACGTCGCCGCCGCGGTTGGTGTCGAACACCTCCACGCCCTCTTCCGCGAGGCGCGCGTCCGTGGCGGTGATGTTCTCGCGCTTCGCGGCGCGGCCCAGCGTGAGGACGGGCGGGTGCTCCAGCAGCAGCAGCGAGTCCCCGATGCGCTCCTGAAGGCGGGCCTCGCCGAACAGGTGCATCAGCTTCAGTCCGTCCTCGTACTCCACCCGGCCCAGGCGGAAGACGGTGAGCGTGTTCATGGTGATCCCTTTCGCCCCCCTCGTGGGTTGTGGGATGGCGCGGCGGGCGTCTGGGCCGCTTCCAGGCTCCAGCTGCCCGCGTAGACACGCGACAGGAGCGCCTGGAGCTCATGCCCCGCGCGTGGGGAGCGGACCGCTTCGGCGGCGAACGCTCCCAGGACTTCGTCCGTCAGGGTGACCGCCGGCTGGCGCAGGGCCAGGGTGCGGCGGGCCACTTCGACCAACTCCGGCACTGTCGGGCGGCGCACCGGGAGGAGCACCTGCACGCGCTCCAGGAGCGACACCGGCACGGTGCCCTGCACGGCTTCAATCATGCCCGCGGTGGTGGGGACGGGCAGGCTGCCGCCCTCCCCTCGCACCCACAGGCCCAGCGATGACACGGCGCCACGAGCACTCATCACCACCGCGCGCGCCGGGCGGTTCGCGAGGAACGCCGTCAACGCGGCCTGGGCCCGGGGCTCCAGGCGGTCCACGTCCTCCACGAGGAGCGGCTCCGTGCCCGGGGTGGACTCCAGTACGTCCACGGACGCGAGCACGCCCTGGCCGCGCCGCTGGAGCGTCTGGAAGAAGAGGCTCTTGCCGCAGCCCTCCGGGCCCACGAGCAGCAGGCAGCGCGCGCCCGCCTGGACCGTGCGCTCCAGCAGGGTCTTCACCTCGTCGTGGCCCACCATCTCCACGGCCCCGGCGCGCGGCTCCTCCACCACCGGCTTGCGCACGGGAGACGGTGCGGCGACGTCGCCCAGCAGGCCCTGGGATTCGCCCAGGCAGCCCTTGCAGATGAACGCGCCCGCCGGGCCCGCCACCAGGTCGCCGACCTCGCCTCGGGGCCGGCAGCAGAACGAGCACCATGCGTCCAGGGCCGGGTCCGCGCGGGTCGGGCCCCGCTCGATGATGCGCTTCTCGCGCCGACGGCTCCGCGCGGGTTCGGCGTGCACGGGCGAGGTGTCCTCGTCTGGCGGCCG
The DNA here is from genome assembly GCF_003986945.1 of Corallococcus sp. AB018. Lineage (NCBI taxonomy): Bacteria > Pseudomonadati > Myxococcota > Myxococcia > Myxococcales > Myxococcaceae > Corallococcus > Corallococcus sp. AB018. The sequence continues at coordinate 31,795 of NZ_RAWR01000086.1, forward strand.
CAGGAGTCCTCCGGGAACGACGGAGTCCTCGGCGCCCGAGGCGCGCAGCAGGCCCGTCGCGGGGTCGAGCTCGTCCTCTTCCGGAGGCAGGAGCATTCCGCCCGGGACGACGACGTCGTCGTCAGGGGCATTGCGCTGGCCGCTCGGACTGACGGCCTGCGTCCGACCGGACAGGGGCCGCGACTCAGCCGAGGCGGCTCCCTCCGCTGACGGCCGAGAAGCATCGCGATTCGCAACCGAACGCGGCTCCCCGCTAGATGCGATGGCTTCCACGTCTTCGAGCGAAGCTCGCGGGCCACCGGCATCGATACCGGCGGAACCCTCGGGGACGGTGGCCGTGCCCGTGGCTCGGGTGGCGGCGGCAGTCCCCTCATGCGGGGTGAGGGCCTCGGCCGGGGACGGCGCACCGATGGCGGCGATCCTTCCAGCGAGCCGGGGCAGGCCGGGTTCGGTGGGCGGCTCCGAGCCGCTGTCCACGGTGGAGTCGTCCAGCGTGTGCGCCACGGCGTCCGCCTTGTCGTTGAACGCGTCGGAGACGGCGTCGCCCCAGCTCACCGCGCGGAAGGCCACCGCGTCCTTGTTGCCCGTCATCGCCGCGGTGAAGGCCGGGCTGACGTCCGGGGCGCGGGCCTTCATCTGGCGCGCCTGCCGCAACAACTGCGAGGCGCGCGAGGTGTGCCCGGACTTCTGGTACAGCGCGGCGGCCTGCTCCAGGCACTGCGCCGCTCGCGCGCGGTCCCCCTGGAGCTCGGCGGTCTGCGCGGCGCGGATCAACTCACGGGGATTGTCGGCCATCGCGGATGCCCGCCTTCAACGTTGCTGTTCCGGAGGTCCCCCGCTTCCCGGCCGCCCCCCGGAGCAGGAGCGGTCGGGAGTACCCCACGACGCGTGTCCTCACGCCATCGCGAGGAACAGCAGGTCCGGCGCTTCCAGGTACTTGATGATCTCGTACACGAAGCTCGCGGCGACATCGCCGTCGATGACGCGGTGGTCGCAGGACAGCGACAGGTTCATCATGTCCCGGACCACGACCTGGTCGTTCTTCACCGCCGGGCGCTTCTTCAGCTTGTGAACGCCCAGGATGCCCACCTCCGGGTGGTTCAGGATGGGCGTGGCGAACAGGCCGCCGCTCTGCCCCAGCGACGTAATGGTGAAGGTGCCGCCCGTCAGCTCCTCCATCTTCAGCTTGCGGTCGCGCGCCGCGACGCTCAGGCGGGTGATCTCCTTCGCCAGCTCGCCCAGCGTGAGCTGGTCCGCGTTGCGAACCACCGCCACCGTGAGGCCGTCCGGCGTGGCCACCGCGATGCCGATGTTGTACTCGCCGCGCACCACCAGCTCCTGCGTCGCCTCGTCGAAGTTCGCGTTGAGGTGCGGGAACTTCTTCATCGCGGCGATGGTCGCCTTCACGATGAACGGCAGGTAGGTCAGCTTCGTGCCGTCACCGGCCGCCGCCAGCTGGCTGTTGAGCCGCGTACGCAGCGCGACCAGGTCCGTGGCGTCCACCTCCTCCACGAACGCGAAGTGCGGCATCGTGAACTTCGAGCGCACCATCTTCTCGGCGATCTTCTTGCGCAGGCCACGCAGCGCGACGCGCTCGTCGCCCTTGCCCGCGGACAGCGGCGCCGCCGGACGCGTGGCCTGGGGCGCGGGAGCCGCGACTTCGTTCTTCTTCGGCGCGCCGGTGCCACCCTCCAGCGCCGCCACCACGTCCGCCTTCGTCACGCGGCCCTGCGGGCCAGAGCCGGAGATCTCCGCCAGGTCCAGGCCGTGCTCGCGCGCCATGCGGCGCGTGACGGGCGTGGCCAGCACCTTCGTGGCGGAAGCCGGAGCCGCGGGCGCCGCCGCCTGAGCGGGGCTCGAAGCCGGAGCCGAGGGAGCGCCGTGGGACGGAGCCTGCGCCGCGGGGGCGCCGCCCTCCATCTCCAGCGTCACCAGCAGCTGGTGCACCTTCGCCATGTCGCCCTCACGGCCGTGCGTCTTCACGACGCGGCCGGCGTGGGGGGTGGGCACGGTGACGGTGGCCTTGTCCGTCATCACCTCGGCGAGCACCTGGTCTTCCTTCACCAGGTCGCCCTCCTTGACGTGCCACTTCACGAGCTCGCCCTCCGTCACGCCTTCGCCGAGATCCGGGAGCTTGAATTCGAAAGTCGCCATGAGCGGGAGTGTCTCTCTGGGGTAGGGGAAGGGGTGCGTCCGGTCAGCCGAGTCGCTCGACGCGCTCGCGCTCCATCAGGCCCTTCATGAAGAATTCGGCGGCGCGGTAGCTGGAGCGAACCAGCGGCCCGGACGCCACGTAGAGGAATCCGAAGGACTCCGCCAGCGCCTTGTAGGCTTCGAACTGCGGGGGCGTCACGAAGCGCTCCACGCGCAGGTGGTACTGCGACGGCTGCAGGTACTGGCCCAGCGTGAGCACGTCCACGCCCACATCGCGCAGGTCCTTGAACGTGCGCTCCAGTTCCTCGTCCGTCTCGCCCAGGCCCACCATGACGGACGTCTTGGTGTAGACCTTCTCCGGGCGGTTCTTGAGGTACTCCAGCACGCGCAGGGACTGGCGGTACGTCGCGCGGCGGTCGCGCACCGTGGGCGTCAGCCGCTCCACCGTCTCCACGTTGTGCGCCACCACGTGCGGCTTCGCCTGCGCCACCGTGGCCAGGTCCTCTTCCTTCCCCTTGAAGTCGGGGATGAGCACCTCCACGAGCGTGCGCGGGCTCTCCTTGCGCAGCTCCCGGATGGCGGACGCGAAGTGGCCGGCGCCTCCGTCCGGGCGGTCGTCGCGGTTCACCGACGTGACGACGATGTACTCCAGGTTCATCTCCCGCACCGCCTGCGCCAGATGGATGGGCTCCATCGGGTCCAGCGGCGGGGGCGCCCCCACCTTCACGTGGCAGAAGCGGCAGGCGCGCGTGCACACCTCGCCCATCAGCATCACCGTGGCGGTGCCACCGCCCCAGCACTCGGCGATGTTCGGGCAGCGGGCTTCCTCGCACACCGTGGAAAGCCCCACCCGCTTCACGATGGCCTTCACCCGCTCATAGCCCTCGCCATGCGGCAGGCGCACCTTCAACCACTCGGGTTTACGGGTGCTTTCAGAGACCTGTGGGAGGGGAAACCTGTCGGGAGTCGCCATGGGTCGCGGGCCTTCTAGAGGGTGGGTGAAAGCAGGGTCAAGCGTGAAGCCCTAACGCCTCGCGTTAGCGCGGGCCAACCCCGAGGACAACTTCCGGGAGGTGTAACGCGGTGGACAGGGCGCGGCCATGCGCGGCGGGCAGCCCCATCCTCCAGCGGGACCCGAGCGGCGGGAGCGCCTCCTCGGCCGCCTGCCGGGCGGGGTGTGAGCACGACCTCGTGACTCAAGACAGCGGCGCCCGGCCCTCGAAGTGAGGACCGGACGCCGCCGGGGCCACGTGGCCGGGGGGACTACTGACCGAGGACCTGCACCTCGATGCGGCGGTTCTGCACGCGGCCCGCGGGGGTGTCGTTGGGGGCGATGGGACTGGCGTCACCCTCGCCGCTGACCTCGATGCGGTCCTGCGGGATGCCTCGGCGCACGAGCGCCCGGCTCACGCTCTCCGCACGGCTCTGCGACAGCTGACGGTTGGCGTCCGCGTCGCCGGTGGCGTCCGTGAAGCCATTGATGCGCACGCGCGAGTCAGGCTTCTCCTGCATCACGTCACCCAGCTCGCCCACCATCTTCTGGCTCTTGGCGGTGAGCTGCGACGAACCCGTCTTGAACTCCACGCCCTCCAGCACGAAGCCCTGCTCCGCGCTCGGGCCGTTGAAGGCCTCACGCAGGCTGTTGGGGTCGCTCGCGCGCATCTTCTCCTGGCCCGAACCGCCGGTGCCCGCTTCCTCCTTCTTCTGGGTGTCCGCCGCGCCCGCGGTCTGCTTCTCCACGTCGCCGGAGCCGCCCGTGCCCTCATGGGTCTGCGTGCCGGCACCACCCGTGGCGGGCGGGGTCGGCTGCGCGGTATGCGGCGGCTCCGCGGGAGGCGTCGCGGGCTGCTGCGGCTGCGTGGGCCGCACGGGCTCGGGGGCCTGCGCGACGCGCTCCTGTGCGGGAGGCGGTGTGGTGCGGCTCACCTGCGGGGCCCGGGCGGACTCGTGCCTGCGTCCACGCAAGGCGCCCCACGCGAGCGCGACCAGGGCGAGCAGGGCCAGCGGAACGGCCCAGCCGGCGATGCTCTTCTTCTTCTCCGGCGGACGGTTGTAGGTCGTCCGCGGCGTCGTCTCGCGCACGGTGTGGGCCTCGCGCACGGGCGCCGTCTCACGGACCTGCGTCACGGTCTCGCGGTGGGGTTCGATGACCTCCGCGACGGCGTGGCGCGCACCGCCGAAGCCCAGGATGCCGCCCAGGCCCGCGGGCAGCGCGGCGGCGATGTTGTTGCGCTGGCCGTTGAGCAGCTGCATCAGCCCGGACGAGCCCATGCGCTGATCACGCACCTGTTTGCCCAGGACGCCCATCAGCATGGGGGCGGCCAGGGACAACAGCCGCGTCGCCGAGCCGGCGTTGCGCATCCCGCCGAAGCGCGTGAGCCCGTCGGTGATGCCGCCCAGCTTGTTGCCGAAGATGCCGCTCAGCATCCCCTTCCCGCTCTCCTCCTCGTCGAGGAGTCCCTCGCCGACGCCCCCTGCGCGAGGGGGCGCATCCGGTCCGGTGTAGCCGCCCTCGTTGAGCTTCGTCAGCAGGCGGTGGGCACCGGCCTCGTTTCCGCCCTGGTCCGCGACGCCCGCGGCCACGGCGGCGATGGCGCCCGGCAGCGCCTTGGTGGTGGCCTGGGGATCCTCGCCCAGCGAACCGCTGATCTTCTGGAGCAATCCCTTCTGCATGAACTGTGAGCCGACTGCTTCGATCAGATTGAACGCCATGTGATGCCTCCCGGTTGGGTTCCGCACCGGGATGGCCGGTGCGCGAAGCCACCTCCCCACCGGACCGCGCGGGGCTGAGGGCTCTGGTGCAATCGATACGGAGCACGACGGCTGCTGGTAAGCCCTCCCGGAGAGGCCAGGGGAGAGCCCCCGGAGGGCCGTCACCTTCGCGGACAACTGCGAACGGGAGGCCATTCCGGCCCTCGCGTTCACTTGTCCCGCGGCGTCTCCAGAAGGGCGCGCGGGAAGTAGTGCGCGAGCAACTGCTCCGCGGTCCAGCCCTGCCGTGCGAGCAGGGCCGCGCCGGCCTGACAGAGGCCGACTCCGTGGCCGTGGCCCTGTCCTTCAAGGAGTGCCTGGTCACCGCCAAGCGTCATCGAGAACCGCGCGCTGCGGATCCGATCCCAACCGGCACGTGCTCCGAGCGCGCGGAAGAACGCATCACCGCGGCCCTCGCGTCCCGAAGCGCGGTCCACGATGCGCACCACCGCGCCGCTGGAGTCCCGGTCCAGCAGCAGGTCCTCCGCCTGCGCGGGGCCGCCGACCGCGACCGAAGCGGCGGCCGTCACCATCGCGCGAGGCACGACAGCGCGCCACGGAGACGCGGGACAGCGGTCGGGCACGGCGGCGGCACCGGTGAGGTCGGGGGCACCGAACACCGCCACGGGCTCGGCCGTATGTCCGCCGCAGCTCGCGTGGAATGGAGCGAGGGCCACTGCGCCACCGGGCAGCCGCAGCACGACGCCTTCCGTGGAGCGGGCGGCATCGCGTGCGCGGCGCAGGTGGCGGGCGAAGCCCTCACCGCGAAGGACCTGGCAGTGGGTGAGATCGCAGGCACGGGCCTCGTCGTGCCGCTTGCCGGAAGCGAGCACATAGCTGCGCGCGGTGATGGCCTGGGCACGGAGCGCCTCGAAGGGGGTGTCGATCTCGGTCTCGCTCGCGGTGACGGCGGCGACGTAGGCCTCCAGCGCGAAGGTGGCGACGACGATCAGTTCACCGTCCCTGGCCTCCAGCGAAAGCGCGGCCTCATAGCGCCGGTCCAAGCCACGGCCACGCACATGCCAGCGGCCAGCATCGAGTCGCAGGGCGTGAGGCTGGGGGCGGCCGTCCACGACGAGCGTGTCTCCCGAGGCAACGACCTCCAGCGAGCGCGGACCGTCCAGCCGCAGCCGCGCGGGCCGGTGCTTGGAGAGGATGCGAACGTCGACCTGGGTATCGGCCACGGGCTTGCGCTCGCGGGCGGCAGGTGCGGAGGACGCGCTCGCATCGACCGGTGAGTTGACTACGGGCGACGACCGCGCGGGCCGTGAAGTGGGGCCGACTTGCGTATCGCCCGCGGGCTTGCGCGCACGGGCAGCAGGCGCGGAGGACGCGCTCGCATCGGCCGGCGAGCTGGCTGCTGGCGACGACCGCGCGGACCGTGAAGTGGAGCGGACCTGCGTATCAGCCACCGGGCGCAGCGCGCTTCGCCCAGACGAGGGGGCATCCAACCCGCCCGTACTCTCGACGCCAGGCGCCGTGCCCGCCACCAGCGCGGCGATGAGCACGGCCACGCCCGCTGCGTTCATCGGACCCGGAACCGCGTCACCGCCAGCGGCTCGGAGCCACCGGGCGCCCAGAGTTCCAACCGGCGCTCGCCCGCCACCGCCGGCAGTCGTGTCACGAAGGGCGGGCGCAGCTCGATGCGGCGGCCGTCGTCCGTGCGCAGCTCCAGCAGCTTCGCCCCCTGTGGCGCCATCACCCGCACGGGCACGGCCTGCGCGCTTTCGGGCAGCTCGGGCTCCACCAGGAACTCATCCCCGTTCGCCGGCAGGATGAAGCCGGGCTGCGCTCCCGGCCCTCCCTCGGCGCTCACGGACGTGGAGGCCAGTCCTTCCGCCTGTGCCCACGCGAGATACGCCGGGCCCACGTCCAGCGAGCCGTCGCCACGGTGCATGGTGCACGTGTGGCGCGGCGCCGTGCCCGGCAGGTAGACCTCCTTCATCGCACCAGGACAGTTCGGGCCCGCTCGCTCGCCGGACAGCGGGCAGATCTCCGCGGCCTCGAAGTGGCTCCGGTCCACCAGCGGCGCGGCGCGCAGGCCCCTCATCGCCAGCGCCATCACCCGCGCGAACACCGGGCCCGCGCCCGTGATGCCGGACACCCCTCGCATCGGCGTGCCGTCGAAGTTGCCCACCCAGACCGCCACCGTGCGCTCGCGCGTGAAGCCCGCCGCCCAGTTGTCCACGTGCGCCCGGCTCGTCCCCGTCTTCGCCGCCACCCGGAACGGCAACCGCAACGCATTGTCCAGGCCGAAGGCCGGTGCCCGCGCGGCCTCGTCCGCCAGCACGTCCGTGAGCAACTCCACCGGCCTCGCCGCCAGGAAGCGGTGCTCCTCCAACTCCTGCGGAATCCTCAGCGGCTTGCCATCCGGCCCGAACGCGACGCGCACCTCCCTCAACGGCCCCACCACCCCACCCC
>NZ_RAWR01000087.1:0-39092 GCF_003986945.1 Corallococcus sp. AB018
GCTGGGCGGTGGCCGTGGCGCGCTCGCGCTCCGACGCGAGGAGACTCGTTTCCGGTTGCCCAACTGGCGTTGGCGCCCCAGGTTCGGAGGTGCCGTCCGCGCCTGCTGCCCCCTTCTTTCGCACCCACATGCGAGGGGCCGGGGTGACGGTGGGGGGCGGTGTAGCAGGCGCGGCGTCGGCCTTGGGCCTGCGTCCGCGCGGGAGAATGACTTCGGGGACGCTGTGAGGCGCGGCGTCCTCCACCCAAGCGGAGTGCAGGCGGTCCGTGGCCACCATGAGGCGCCGCTTCTGGTAGTGCGCCGCGCAGTAGCCCTGGCTACGGTGGGGGCGCTTGCATCCGATGACGGCGCATGCCCTGGCCGTAGGCGCGGGAAGCGGGAGCGGGAGCGGGCGCTGCGGTTGCGCGGGGGGCAGAGGCCTTGCGTCGTGGCTTGGGTGCTGGCGCGACGCTGCCTGCTGGGGCCCCGGGGCGAGGCGCTTCGCCACCTGGGCCAGTCTCGCGACGAGGCTGGCGATTGGGCGCGCCACCTCCTCATCGAGGGCGGCGCGGAAGGACGACTCAAGAGAGCCCGTGGGCTTCCGAGCGGACGGGCGCAGCGGTTCCTTCGTGGAGGGAGGTGCGCCGTGAGCCTTCGAAATGGGAGTGCGCGGGATTTTGTGCATGCGTGGCTTTGATCGCATTGCTGTGTATTCGGGGCGAATGCGCGTTGGGACGGCGGGTGATGATTACCATCCTCTGGGCATGTGTCGTAGTCGAGCAGTGCTTAAGTGGAGGAGGGGGCGCCTTGGGGGACAAAGGGCGAAAGCGGAGTACCGACGAGCAGAGACCGCGGTGCTGCACGTGCTTGGCGCCGAGGAGGTGTTAAAGCTCGCGGAGACCCAAGACTCGCTGTGCGCTAATACTCCGGTGCAGGAAGCACTGCGGGAGTGAGTTGCTCGCTGCGCGAAAGCTGCCTCTCCGCAGTGGCGAGCACCACGCATGAGGCGCGCTTTCCAGCCGTGTGTGAAACATCCGGTGAAACAGGAGCCTTTGGCGGGCGGATGGGTTCAGGCCGCATGGGCATGCCATGACAGCCTGACTCATCCCCGCGCCGCCAGGCCCTCACGCAGCATCTCATCCACGAGCGAGGCGGCCTTCTCCTCGTCGGTTTCGCCCTGTACGCGCAACTCGGTGGACTCGAAGCGCTGGGCGTTGCCTACCACCCAGTTGATGTACTCGCCCAAGGACAAGCGCTCCACGCCGAAGGCGATGTCCTGCATTCCCTTCACGATTTGGACGGCAGTGCCCTGGAGGACACGCCCGTCGCGCATGACAATTACCATGACTTCCTCTCCTTCAGGTGCCGACGCCAGCAACCGGACTCGATGATGGGGCGGCCAGCCAACCGCTCCTTGGGAAGCAGGTATGCCTCGACGCGGCCGGCACGGTCGAGGGCAATGGACGTGCGCTGGTAGAAGCGAGGGTGGCCCTCGAGCCTGTCGAGCGCAGCCAGCATGAGCGCGTCGACTTCGTACACCTCTCCTTTGACGGCGTGCTTGCCCCCGGCCGAGAGAGCGGGGAAGGGCCCGTAGTCGTAGAGGGTGAAGCGGGGACGTGTCCGCGCCGGACCGATGAGGCGTGCGCCACGCAGGAGGCCGTGGTTGGGTTGGCCAGACAGCAGCGTCCCGTAGACGAAGACGCGCGTGGCTGAGGTTGAAGCGCGCTTCACGCCGCACCACCCAGGGCGTCCGCGAGCGCGGCACGGTTGAAGCCCAGGCGCCCGTAGGCGTGCCAGAGGACGAGGAAGTAGCGGGCGGCGGGAGGCCAGGATTCGAAGCGCGCCTCGGGCTGGAGGTACACCAACGCGCGGCGGCGGTGGCCGGTCCTGTCCGCCACCAGTCGCGTGGAGCGCCGGTATGAGAAGGGGTGCCCCTCGAAGACGTCGAGGGCGCGCAAGTCCTCCGGGGTGAGGCGATACAGCAACCCCTCGACGTGGGCACCGCGCACGCGCTGGAGGCTGGCGACGGCACCACCCCAGCGGCGGCTGTACCCGCCAAACACGAGGGTGTGGCCGGGCAGGGTGGCCCGAGCTTCGACGGTGGCGCCAGGGCAGCGCGTGCGCATCTGGGCCCTGTCGAGGTTGGAGCCGTAGGCGAAGTAGAGCATGGGGATTCTCTCGTGGAAGGCGGGCGCGTGGCCCGCCGTTGTCGTGGCTGACCAGGGCCCCGAGGGGGCCCGGCGTTGAGGCCGCTTCAGGCGGCCAGGGCCTCATGGGTGCTGCCCTGGGCGCCGTTGCTGCCGCCCTGTGTGCCCTCGCTGCCGGGCGAGCCGTCCTCCTCCCCTCCCGAGCCGCGCCTGTCGCGGCGCTGGCCCTTCCAGGCTGCGCTGCCCTCCAGCTTCTTGAGGAGGTGGGTGCGGGCCGTCTTGAACTCCTCGCCGATGAGGCCCAGGTGGAGGAGGAACACCCGGAAGTCGTACTTCGCGGTGGCGGGGTTGAAATCGCGGCGCTTGCTGGAGGCGGCCTTCGAGGCCAGGGCCCGGGCGGCCAGGGCGAGCACCAGTTGGACGTAGGCCTTCACCTCGCCCGCGTGCACCGTGCCGTTGAAGTACCGGAATTCAATGGTGCCTCGGAAGAAGAGGCTGTTGAGGTTGAGGCCATGGTAGCGGCTCTGGTCGTAGCGTTGCGGGGAGAGGTTGCGGCGTCCGTACCAAGCCTCATTCACCTCCTGCAGGGTGCGCGGGCGCCGGGCCTCCAGCCGCTGGATGAAGGCCGCGTCGATGGGCCGGCAGTACCGGGCCAGTCGCGCCGCGCTCACCCCGAGGGCCGTCTCCAGGAGGCGCTCCTGCTTGTGCACCATCTTCACGAGGTTGGTGACGCCCTTGGCGTCGAAGCGGCTGCCGTCGACGTGGATGTGGATGCCTGTCGACGAGTCCGCGCGGGCGCCGGCCTCGCGCGCGGCGCGCACCACCTGCTGTAAGGCGTCCATGTCCTGGTAGGTGAGAATGGGGGAGACGATTTCGCCGCTGTATTCGCCCCCGCTCAGCGAGCCGTCCGGCACCACCTTCCAAGTGCGGCCCTGGGCGTCCGTCACCTGCCAGCCCCGGTAGTCGCCGGAAACCTGCCCACCCACCGCGCCCTGAATCGCGTGGGCCAGCTTCTGGCGGCTGGCGCCAACCGTCTCAATCTCAATCCCAAACCGGAGCGTCTTCATGGGGTTTGCCTCTCGCATTCGCGCGGGGCTGCGCCGCCCGTCGCGAAACACATACACGCTCTGGTGTGCGAATGAAGCAAGTCCGCTTCGACGGTCAGGAAGGCGGATTTGGGTGTGTCTTGGATAGTCGCGAGGACACGCGGGGTTTCGCGCCGGGCGCCTGTGGAGGAGCGTGGCCAGTCCGCCCGTCTTGGGGGCGGTAGGCGGAATTCCAGCGTGTGTGATTGCCTCGGCAGGCGGGACGGGGAAATCCGCGCGGTGCTCCGACGCGGATTCCCCTTTGCACCGCTCAGCCCAGCAGGGTGTTGAGGAGCATCATCCCGCGCATGGCCTCGGCATGGTCCCCTTCGGCCAGCTCCAGGTAGATGCGACCGCGGTTCGGCTCCGAGAGGCGCTCGCTCTGCACGATCCACCGCTCGCTGGCAGGGGTGTTCAGCTCCAGGCTGGCGGCGAAGGTGTGGAGCAACGCGCTCATCTGCCGGTGGGTGGCGCCGGACGGAAGGAAGATGTCCAGTTGCGGCTGGGGCGTGCCGGAACGGCTCTTGCCGAGGTTCAGGGTCAATTCGGCGCTGCTGAACTCAATCACCTTCATCGGGACAACGTGGAAGGGGGAGGCCGTGGCGCTCATAATCGGTGTTCCTGTGGGTTGGCGCGGTGCTTTGTTGCCCGTCGCGAAAGGCATACGCGCTCTGGTCGGCGGGTGTATCAAGTCCTCTGTGGTGGTTTGTGACCTGTGTTTGGGAGTAGGTATGCCTTTGCAGGGGCCTCTTCCCTTGCGCCTTCGGGTGGCGTGAGGCATGTCGCCCTTGTGTTGGGCGGTGGGCGCCCCGCGAGCGCCCTACGAAGCGCCACCGACACGCGAGCCTCGGTGGCTTGTTGCCTCGTCGCCATGGCGGGCCTCACCCCTCTTTCGGGGCAAAGTGCGCGGCGGCTTCGGTGGCACCCATCGCCTTGAGTTCGCGGTGCACTGCGCGCATGAAGAAGCGCGTTCGGCTCGGAAGGCCCGCGTCGCGCCAAGCCTTGTCCAGGGCCGCCAGCGCCTCCGCGTCGAAGGAGAGGGGGATGACGCGCTTGCCGTCCTCGCGGACCTTCGCCTCGCGCTCCGGGCGTGGGCCCACGGTGACTCGCCCAGCCTCCGCCTCCCGAATCTTCCACTTGAGGTAGTCGACGTCGCTGCTGCCCGTCGGCCGTCCGACGACCTCAAGGTACTTCGCCTGCAGCTCCTGGACGGACATGCCGGCGAAGCGTCCGCGCCCGTGGGCATGCTGCGTGACGTCCGTCGTGGAGGCGGCCTGTGGCGCAGGCGCCGGAGGTGCGCTGGGAGGCGTGGCCGTCGCCCGGTGGGTGGGGCTACGCCGCTTCTTCGCGGCGAGGGTCTCCTCAATGCGACGGATGAGGTACTTCTTGTTGGGGCTGCGCGTCTCTTCGCCCACCACTTCGAGGTAGCGGGCGCGCAGCTCCGTCAGGTTCATGGACTCCAGCTTCGTCTTCGGGGCGGTGGTGCGGGACATGGTGGTGTTTTCCTTTCCGGGCCGTGGGTACACGTCTGCCGTTCACGAGGGCGGCCCGGTGGCCCTCGTGCGCTGCTGCCCTGCTACGCGGGGCGTGGGTGGTGAGAGGAGGCGCTACTTGCTGCGGGCGCTGCTGGCGGAGCTCAGGCCGGCCTGGTAGGCCGCATTGAGGGCCTCCTTCAGGCGCCACACCGCCACTTCGTGGAAGTCGAGGCTGTCGCTATTGCGTGTCTTTAGGGTTTCGATGTTCAGCGTCTCGCGCGCGATGCGCTCAAGGGTCTCTTCGAGGGCCGGGTCGGGCTTCGCGGTGCCGACAGGGCGGGACTTGCGGGGTGTCATTGTTTCGTCCGTCCGTGCGCCTTGGGTGGTGCGCGTGAGGCATACGCGCTCTGTTTTTCGTGTGTGGCAAGTCATTCTCCGCGAGGCTTTTTCAGGTGCGCAAAGCACTCAAGGTCGATGGCGCGAGGGTCGACATGTACGAAGCTGGTGTTGCCATTCCAGTTGACGGGAGCCGCGTCGATGCGGTCCTCGGCCGTGACGCCGCCGAGGCGAGCCAGCTTCTCGTCGGTGTCCGCGTAGTAGTCGTTCGAATCCGGGTCGGCGTCCGGGCGGAGTCCGCCGCGCAACACGGCGAAGATACGGACCTTCTTCCCGTTGAGACCGGGGATTTCATTGCCGAGGTAAGTGGTGTCGAGGCCGATGACCATGCGCGTCTCCTGGCGCGCAGTGGGCAGCGCGCGAAGACATACACGCTCTGCTTGCGAGGCATAGCAAGAGGAGTGGAGAGGGATTTGGGGCGCCTCGGGGCGCGGCCGGCGTAAGGTGTCCTCTGTTTTTGCTGGCAGTGTATGGCTATTGGCTGGAGTCCTCTGGGGCGCGGGGCTGCTCGTCGGGCGGCATTTCGATTCTCAGGCCCCGAGGGAACCAGCGCTCCCGAGCCTCCTGTGTCAGGGGCTGCGTCACCACCTGCGCGGCGGTGCCCCCCTTCGGCTTGAGCGCCCTGTGGAGGCGCCCGCGCTGGACGAGCTCGGCGTGGAGATGGCCGACGAGGAGCCGGTGCAGGTGGCCGAAGCTGCCAGGCGCTGGATGCTCCGGCTCGCCTTCGGCCGCGCGGATGAGGAACTCGGAGGAGCGGCAAGAAGCGCATGGAGGAAGTTGGACGAGGCCGTCGTCCACGTCCTCACGGCGGGAGACGCCCACCTCCAGGGAATCGAGGGCGGAGCGGTTGTTGCTGTCACACCGCGTGCAACGCTGCAGGACGTGTGTCTCGGCGATTTCGAGGAGGGCCATGGAATCCTCAGGCGATGGCGATGTACGCGCCGAACCAGTACGTGGCTCCAAGCGCGGGGATGGTTTGGTGGCTGTAGAAGGCGAAGCCGTCCCGGTCCGGCACCAGGATGGTGGGATTGCCGGCGAAGCCGCCGCCGGTGGCGTAGGGGGTGAAGGTGATGGAGGAGGGCGCGGTGGGAAAGCGACTGCGGAACGTCACCGAGCCGCCGCCAGCAAGGAAGTCATGCGCGACGGTGTCGCTGTTGCAGTACTCCAGTCCGAAGCGGCCCTCCTCGCGCAGGCCACTGCCCGTCAACTCGAAGGCGGAGTTGTTGGCGGCAGTGCCCATGGACAGCCTCCAAGTGCGCGTCCACGAGGAGAAGGTGGCGGCCATGCTGTTGTCGTGGAGGAACTCGGCCTCATTGCGTGAGAGGCGGAAGCCGCCAGCTGAGAGGGCGGTGTCGTCCCGGGCCCAGGCGGTGCCATTCCAGTTGGCATTCAGCGTGAACCACACGGAGGCGTTGTCGGCGAAGAGGCGCAGCCGGCAGGCCGAGCTGCCAGCACCCCGGGAGTCAAAGAGCAGGACGCGACCGGAGCCCAGGACGGGCTGGACGATGGCCTTGTGCTGGCCTGCCGCTGTCTCGTTGCCGCGGAAGTGCCCACCGCTGAAGGCCCCGAGGACTTCGTTGAGGGCCGCCTCGACGGTACCTGCCGTGAGGAGATCGCCCGTGTCCGCGACGGAGACGGCGGAGGCTGCGTGGGCCCCCGCCCCCTGGGTGACGTGTCCGTTGAGGAACCCCAGCAGCGCGGCCACCTGCTGCCGCAGATTGCCAGCGGCGAGGGAGTGGGGAGTCCCGGCGAGCGTGTCTCCTCCGACGCGAGACGTCCCGGGGCTTCCGGCTGTCGTCTCACCGAGGCGGGTGACGACCTCCTGCAACTGGGCCTGCACGCTGGTGCTGCTGACGTAGCCGTGGGGCGAAGCGCCGATGGCGCTGGCGTGGTGGGCCCCGGTCGCCGCGCCCTGGTGGGCGTTGACGAAGCTCAGCAGCGAGGAGAGCTGCGCATCCACGGTGCCCGCCGGCAGGAGGTTGGGTGTGCCAGGCACCGCATCCGCGCCTACGCGCGAGGCGCCCGGCGTGCCAGCGACGGCCGAGGAGAGCTTGTCGACGACTTCGTCCACGGCTTCCTGCACGGTGGTGGAGGAGATGAAGCCGTGGGGCGCGTAGTCGACGGCACTGGCCTCGTGTCTCCGCGTGTCGCCGGAGAAGTGCCCGGCGAACTCGCCGTCCACCGAGTCCAGCGTCGCCTGAACCGTCTTCGCGCCGGGGCTCAGGATGTCCCAGGCGCCGCTCTCCACAGCCACGGAGGTACCCCGCGCGAAGATGAAGGCCTGGCGGCGAGAGGTGTCCAAGTCCGCGGCGAGAAGCTGCGTCTGCCCGGGGCGGCGCCGGACGTCACACAGCAGCAACTCGTCGGGCTGGAGGGCGGGCTTGGGCGCCTGGCCGACGGGGCCCTCCGGGGCCTGGCGCACCAACAGCTCGAAGGACTCGTCGCGGCGGAAGTACACCTGCTGGGAGTTGCCGTCCGTGCGCGGCTCGGACAGGAGGCGGGTGAAGCGCAGGAAGATGCCCAGCCACCTCTCGCTGCCGGCCGTGGAGACGTCGGTGGGGATGCCGGAGACGTCCACCGCGCAGTCCACAGTCTGCCCGGTGCCGAAGAAGATCCGCTGGCCGAGGTTGTCGTAGGCGCGGCCCGGGGCCGTCAGGTCGACGGAGAGGTTGGGCACAGGGGAGTGCGGCGCGGGCACCGCCCCGGAGATGACGCCGTGGACGCCCAAATCCGAGGCGAGGTTACGGTCCGCCTGCTCCAACTGTGAGAAGGCCAGGTCCAACTCGGCCTCCGTCACCTTCTGCCTGAAGAAAAAATCCAGCCTGTTGCTCATGTCTGCACCCTCCAGTGGAGGGCAAAGGCAGGGCGCGAGGAATCGGGGACAGGCCGGGCGGACGTCAGTGCAGCGTCGTCGTCTCGCCCAGTTCGCTGAGGCCCAGCTCCCAGTGCTCGGGGAGAATGGGCGGCAGGGGCTCCACCAGGTCCACGAAGTGGGTGTGCGCGGGCTTGAGGTACTCGACGAGGGTGCGCAGGCGCTGGCGCTCCGCGAGTGTGAGGAGGCGGTCGACCTCGACGTTGAAGGCGTAGCGGGCGAAGCGCTCCGAGGGCCCCAGCACCCAATCCTCCCCCAACTCGGACTCGCCCAGCACGAGGGTGTCCGAGGCGAAGGGGGAGATGGCCCGCACCTCGATGCCGAGGAAGAAGCGGATGGCGTTGCGCAGGCCCAGCGCTGTGCCCTTCTGCTGGTACATCTCCACGAGGATTGCGGCCAGGCGGCGCCTGGCGAGGACGTCCAGCTCGAAGGCGAAGGGGTTGCCCAAGTCCTGGAGGATGGCGTCCAGGAAGGACTCCGGCGCGCGCTCCAGGTCGAAGACGCCGGGGAAGGCGTCCAAGTCGGAGAGCAGCAAGTCCATCACCTCCTGCAGACAGGAGATGAAGCGGTGCAGGTCGCCCGTCACGTCGTCGCGGCGGTTGTGGCGGGGCAGCATGTCCCAGAGCTGGAAGCCCCGGGAGGGCGGCCGCGCTGGACGGAAGCCCGAGAAGGCGGCGCGGTGGTAGGGGGCGAGCACCGGGTTGTCGTGCGCGTCCGTCACTCCCTCCACGCGCACTTCGTACACCACGTCCGGCGTCAGCTCCGTGTCGAGGACGAGGTGGACGAGGGGGCCGTCCACCTCGTCCTCGATGGAAGCCACTGGGACTGCGGGCGCGCCGCGAGGCGTGAAGGTGAAGCGCGCCGTGGGTGGCACCCGCACGTCCTCGTCGAAGGCGAGGCGTACCGACTTGGGCCCCGCGGCCTGCGCACCCACAAGGCGTGGGGCCGTCCTGTCCTCCACGGTGAAGGTGTACGTCTCGTCGAGGAGGTGCTCGCCGCCGGCCGTGGCCGAGACGACGCGGACGGAGACGGTGGCCTGGCTGGCCAGCGGCACCGCGGGGTGGAGCACCACACGCAGGGTGTCCGCCGTCTGCGTCACCTCCGCCAGAGGCCCCACGAAGGCGGCTTGCACCTCGACGCTGTCCCCGCCCGCAAAGGCGAGGACTCCGTCCACCCAGACGCGCGTGGCCGTTCGGGCAATGCCGTCCGTGCCGACGTCCACCAGCTCCAGCTCCAGCGCGGCATCGACGGGGACGTCCTCCTCCCCGGGGCCTGGAGCGCGGTTGAGGAGGAGGGGGCGGCGCGTCTCGGCGACGAGGGAGACGGTGTCGACGTAGAGGGCGGGCAGCTCAACCGTGGCCATAGCGACACCTCACGGGGAGACGAACTCCAGGCGGACGCCCACCGTGTGGACACCGGAGAGCTTCGAGACGTTGGCGACCAGGTCCGTGACGAGGCGCTCGCGGCCGGAGCGCCCGAGGCAGCGGGCGTACTTCACCCCGTCGACGACGAGGGACGCTTCCCAGGCCAGGCCCGCCGGGACGCCTGGAGGCACACAGAGGCGCAAAGCGGTGCGGACCAGCTCCACGCTGGTGACGTCCACTGCTTGCGTCACCTCGGCGAAGTCCCCGAGGGCCAACTCGAAGCGGCGCCCAGGCTCCTCGTCTCCGAGCACGAAGAGGTACTCGCCCGAGGCAGGCGTGGCCCGCTGGGGCCGAATGCGGCCCTGCCCCAGGCCCAGGCGACTGGTGAAGGCGGTGAGGGCCATGGCTTCACACCTGCCGGGAGAGCTCGAGCGAGTCGAAGTAGGCCCGGCGCGTGACGTCCCGCACCGCGAAGCCGAAGCCTCCACGGCCGGAGGTGAGGGGTTGGCTGCCGGAGTTGATGCCGAGGGCGTCGTCGATGAAGTCGGCCATGCCTGGCACGGGCTGCCAGTCGGGAGGCGAGCCTAGCGGGTGCGCGGCCAAATCACTCTGGTAGGTCTTGAGGACGACGTCGCCGTTGGCGTTGACGATGACGTCCAGCCGCAGATGCAGCCAGGTGCCCTGCGAGAAGCTGGCCGAGGACTTCAGCAGGACGCCAGGGCCGTCCGCGTCGGGCAGGCCCGTGGCCACCGCACCCTTGCGTAGCACCACCCGGTGCGGCTCGTCGTCGGAGAGGCCCAGGAGGTAGGCGGAGTCGTTGACGGAGGTGCCCTGGCCGCAGAGGAAGAGGAAGGGGGAGAAGCCGGTAGGGCCTCCACCGGGCCCGCGCTGGATGCAACCGCGGATACTCCCGCCCCTGGCCATGGGGGCGAAGTCAGGGAGGTTGGCGAAGAGTGCTACGGCGCCCTGCGCGGCGGAGAGGGAGTTGAAGGCGAAGAGGAAGTTGCCACCGCCCGGGGGACGGGCAATGCCCGCCGTTACGCCCCTGTCCACGGTGGCGATGTCGAGTCCTCCATTGAGGTAGGTCCAGTCTGCGCTTGACATGGTGTCCTCACTGCGTGGCGGCTAGAGGCCACCTGGTGTCGAAGTCCTCGGTGGGCTGCGTCGTATTGAAGAGGGCCACGCGCGCCGTCACGTCTTCCCAGCGCCAGGCGTAGGCCTCGTTGGTGTGCCATCGCTGCTCGAAGTCCTCGTGCGGCGAGTCGCTGAAGAAGCCCTCCACGGAAGCTGCGGCCACCCATTCCGTGAGGAAGGGCCCTTGGCCCCACGTCTCGACGACGCTCCCCTCGAAGCGGTGCGGGACGAGCTGCGCGGGCGGCAACTCGAAGAGAAAGCCGTCGTTGTCCCAACCTCGGGAGAAGGACTCGAAGCCCTCGCGCTGGCCGGAGAAGAAGGCGAGGGCCACAGGGACGTCGGAGAGGGCGGCGCGCCACACGTACCAGCGCTCGAAGTCCTCGCACGCCTCCTCCGGCACACCGAAGCCCGCCAGGGCTTCGAGGTGCGTCACCGCCGTCAGCGTCCAGTGCGCTGCCTCGCCGGGGTGGCCGCCCGCGTCCTCGAAGCTGGGGTTCAGGAGGGCCATGTCAGAGCAGCCTTCCGGTGTCCCCGTCCTGCAGCGTAACGCTGCCCAGCACCGGCAGCTCCCGCACTGTCAGCTTCACGTCCGCGGGCAGGCCGTTGAGTGTCAGGTCCATGCGCGCGTCCCCCATCTTCCGGACGCCGGGTACGTCGCGGATGACGTTGAAGACGTCGGACCAGGCCACCTCTCCGGCCGGGAAGCCCTGGGCGTCCTTGAGGTTGAAGCCGAAGTCGATGCGCGGGTTGGGCGTGCCGTCCAACTCGCTGACGCGGAAGTGGGAGGCGAGTGCCTGGCGGACGCGCGAGGCGACGTCCTGGGCCGAAGCGCCCTGGCGCAAGAAGAGGCGGGCGGAGACGTCCACGCGCCGGTACACCGGCTCCTGGACGCTCACCTGGAAGGTGAGGGTGCAGGGATAGACTTCCGTCACCTGCCGCAGCACCTGGGCCTTGAGCGCGGGCGTGGGCACCCCGCCACCCTGGGGCACCACGTAGAGGATGCCGGCATTCTCGCCAATGGTGGCGTCCTCGTTGGACGTCAGCATGAGGGCGCGCGCCACGCCGGGCAGGCGCCGGGCGTTGATCTCGAAGTCCTCGCGGGAGACGGTGCGCGTCAGGGCCCGGAGACTCTCGGGGGCGAGCAGCTTCGCGGAAGCCACCGTCTGCCTGTCCGCGCCACCCGAGGCGGGGGTGGGGTTGTAGACGGACACCTGCACGGCGTGGCCGTGGGCGTCCCTGAAGCTCCCCTCGACGACGACGAGGCGCCCTGCGTCCACGTTGCCTGCCGCGCCGCCGCCCGTCTTGTACACCACCGCCACAGTGCCAGCGGGCGGTAGGCCGTTGGTGCCGGTGCCGAAGCGGACTGTGGCTTTGTCCCCCTGGTCGACGCTGACGAGGAAGTGGGCATCGGAGGGACGAGAGTTGAGGAAGGTGTCCACCTCGCTGAAGGCGCCCTGGGCGGTGGACACGCGGGCGGAGCCGTCGAGGTAGGGCGCGAAGTCCAGGCGCGCCTCGAAGTCTGCGAGGCCGCGGGCGTCGAAGAGCTGGGTGTGCGTCTTCGAGTGCTCGACCACCGCGAGGATGCGCGGCGGGTTGGCGCCGGCCGGAATGGTGACGGACGAGAGCAACTGGAAGCGGACGGCCTCCGTCACCTCCTGGGTGCGGACGATGGTGCCGGCGGGGAAGGTGACGGCGGCGGCGGGAGGCTGGGCCAAGCGCAGCTCCACCTCGGCCGTGGCCGCCTGGGCACCATGAAGTCGATAGCCCAGCATGCGCGCCAGGGCGATGACGTTGCGGCGCTGGGTGGCAGTGGAGATCCGCGACTCACGGGCGAGGTTGTCCTGGTAGCTGCCAAGAACGTCGCCGACGAAGGCGTACATCTCCAGCAGGACATTGCCGAAGCTGGCGACTTCGAAGTCGCTCCAGTCGGCGAAGACGCTCTTCACGAGAGCAATGAGGCGCGCGCGTAGGGCGTCGAAGTCGCGGTGGGTGTAGTCGGTGGACGCGGGAAGAAGTGGCACGTCGGCGAAGGCCTCCACCGGGAGACAAAGGCCTTGGACCCACTTCTTCAGGGGACATAGGGATGGCGATTCGAGTCGGGAGCCGCCACGCCACCCCTCTGCGTGGTTCCAGCACTTCAGTACCTATCCCGATTCAATAAAGTCCCGTAAGTCAGCAGCTTGCTGTCGCTCTACACCTGCGAACAGGCGGAGGATACGTCGTGGACATAAAGCCGAATGGCACGATCCACTTCAAGCACGTTTATGCGACGGACATGGAAGACTGGGGCGTTCTAGCCTTCCCACGGGCTCAGGATGCAGCCGAGGCAGGTCGCCGCTATCACCTTGGCGATCCGGTTCTTCTAGCCATTCCTCTCAAGCCCGTGGAAATCGCAGGCCCGGTCCCCGCTGAGGTATGCGGCCGGGTATTTGCTGTTTGTACTCTGGCGGTGCTCGCGAACGCCTCCACACGCGAGATCGCAAATCCGGAGATGGTCCGCCAGTATCCAAATGTGGTCGAGCGGTGGGGCACTGCGCTCCCCATTCGGAGGCTCTGGCGGCTGCACAACCCTCGGCCGTACCACGAGTTCGGGCAGGAACTCGTCGAAGCGGCTCGGACACGAAGAGGCCAGTTGATTCAGTTGGCAGCACCTGCCCCTGCGGCGGAGGTCCGACAATGGCTTGGGTCGGCCCGGTGCGACGAAGCAAAGTTGAGCCACTCAAGCAGGGTCAAGGCGCTCCTCGCTCGCTTCAGCCAAGCCCCGTAAGTCAGTCCAACTGGATGGGGCATCTGACCCTCTGCGTGCGGTTTCCCGACCTACCTGAAGGGGGGAATGCTCCCACTGAGGGTAGGATGGGGTGCAGCAACTGGCGTGCGAATTCCCTTCGACGTGAGGAGGCCCTCCAGCATGGATGCAGCGTGGTTCTGCCCGACGTTCGACTTCCGACGCCATACACCTGACGAGGTGCTACTTCGGGGAACCCGCCTCCTGATTGAGGACATCGGCACCAAGCACGCCGACCATTGCTTCTGCGGCCGGTGTGGCGTGCCGGTTTACAGGTCGCCCACCGACGGGGTGCGGACACTCGGTGGCCGCGTAGCGCGACTGTCGCATTACCCTGGCTACGACCATGTTCTATGTGCCGAGCGTCCATCGAAGGCTAACGCTACGGAGCGCCGCGCCACTCCATCAGGACGCCCGTCCTTTGTTTCCGGGCCAGAGACGACGCTGGTACCCGTTTGGCTGCCAGCCCGCGAAGCACCGCGTGGAATGGGTGGCGAGCTGGGCTCTGCTCTCGACCATGAACGCAAAATGGTTCGGCCGCGCGTTGCTTCAGGAGTCGCACGCTCGCGCTCAAGCGCCCGGGTTACTGTTCAGCAGATCGCGGACAGCCTGCCCTCCCTGCTCGAGAACCCCTTTGCGACAGGGGGGCGACTTCGCGACTTCATCCGTCCCATCCATCTGATTGACGGTGCGGACGATGGAAGCGAACCAATGCTGTGGTGGGGCCGGTTACATAGCGTCAGCCATGGCAATGCTATGAATTGGCTCAACATCCGCACGCGTGACCGCTCCCCTGCAGCTTTCTGGGTGAAGCACAGCGTGGTGCCGAAGTTCCGCTCCGCGTGGGAGGAAGACCGGATTGTCCTCGCCTATGCCTCCTTCGTGAGGGAGACCAAGAATGGGCGCCCGAAGTTGCGCTGGGACATTCACGACAAGGGGCAGATCGCCCTCGTGCCTGAAGGACACGAGTCGTGTTTGACGAGCATGTAGCAGGACATGAGCAGCGTTTGCGGCGTGAGGTGGACGCACGGTGGCTACTCGCGACTCAAGGACCCCGCTGGAGGGGAACGTCGAAGTCCAACGTCGTGTCACCCTCGCGCACGCGCACACGAAGCGTCAGCGTGGCTGCGGCCTGCTCGACGCGGAGCAACTCGAGCTGGACGCCAGGTAGCCATCGAGCGAGAGCGTCACGGACGTACACGCGCGCCAGCTCCGCCAGCACTGTGTCGTTGCGCTGGTGCCGAAGTCGCGAGAGTCCGGCCCCGAAGCTGGTGCGCCAGGGCAGCTCGCCTGTGGAGAGGGGCGTGGCGCCTTCCGTCAGCAGCACCTGTCGCACCTTCGAGGCGAGCAGCTCGGCCCCGGTGCCCGCGGCGAAGTCCCGCTTCCTGTCTCTGCGGAAGGGGATGAGGAGATTCTGGAGCGCTCGACTCATGACATCCTCCTCACGGAATAGGGATGGCCGCGCGCACCTGCTGCAGCGTGCGGACGATGGCGTCGAGGGGGGCAATGGCCTCTTCCAGGGCGCTTCCCTCGAGGCTGGAGAAGTCTGGCACTTGGGGGCCGCCTACCAATCCGAGGAGGACGTTGAGGAGGGCCATAAGCTGGGAGAGGGCGGCCAGGGCCTTGCCGACGTTGGCGGCCTCTTGCGCGACGTTGGCCTCCGCGCAGCCGGCCACCGCCAGGAGTCCTGCGTCTCCAAGCTGGGCGGCGCGCAGCCGGGCCTGCCCGACGCTCGACAGGCGCAGCTGCAGGTGGAGGAGCTGGCCACGGGCGTGGCCCAACTCACCCAAGACGATGTCGATCACGCCCACCACTGCGAGTGGCACCGAGAGCTGGGGGACGAGGCGGAGCAGCTTGGACACCTTCTCGGCCAGGTTCGGCAGAGCCGCGGCGATGGCTGTCGGATCGGGCGGCGGCCCCAGTGCGTCCGGGATGGCCTTCACGACCTCGAAGACGGCCAGTACCGCGCCGATGATGTCGAAGAGGGGCGTGAGCGGCGCGAGCGCCGGCTGGACGGCCTGCAGGAGCTGGTGGTGTTGCAGGGTGGCGCCGCCAGGCAGGGTGAGCGTGGGCGCCTCGGGCAGCGGGGGGATGTGGATGCAGATGGGCAATGGCATGCGGGCCTCAGATCGGCTCAGCGATGGGGCGCACCACACGGCCTGCGATGGTGACCTGGGCGGCCTCCAAGGAGATGGCGCCGACCGCGCGCAGGGTGAGGGCGGTGGTGGCCTCCAGGGTGACGGTGTTCTCCTCCGCGTCGAAGGTGAGGCAGTCGCCCGTCTTCCGGTTGGTGAGCTTCAGCTTCTTCTTCCCCTCGGACTCGTCCAACTCGACGCGGAAGGTGGGCGTGGCGAGGACGCGGTTGTCGGGCGGAGACACCTGAGCTTCTTCGGGGACCTCGCTCTGGCCGCCCGGCTTTCCCCAGTGCGCCGAGAGGTAGTAGGGCGCGTCCACGTCGCCTTGATTGAAAAAGACGGCCACCTCCGCGCCCACGTGCGGCACCGCGAAGAAGCCCGTGCCCTTGGCGCCGCCCCCGGAGGTGCCCAGGGGCCAGGCCCAGGCGGACTCGGGCTCGAGGACACTGGGGATGCACACTCGGACGCGGCCGAGCTGCGCCTCGTCGTCGCGGCTGGTGACGTAGCCCACGTACATGCCGAGGAGGCGCGTGTCATGGGCGAGGATGTCGTCGTCGAAGGTGCTCATGGTGGGCTCGCTACCTGGGGAGACTCATTCCGGCTTCCGGGTCCTCGACACCGATGGGTTGCCCGTCGCGGCGGTACTCGATGTACCGGGTGCCGGTGTCCCGCTCGAAGGCCTCGACTTCCTTCAGTGCCCCAGTCGTTTCGGGTGCGCCGGTGTTGGGCTGACCGCCCTGGGGCTGGCCTTGCTTCTCGGGGCTGGCTTGCTGCCGGCGTCCGGTGCCGTCGCGCGACAGCTTCAAGTCCGTGGTGTAGCCAGACGCGGAGAGGACGTGCTTCGCCTCGGTGACGTAATACTTCCCGGAGAGGAATCTGGAGATGCCGCGCACCTCCACGACGGACTTCGCGCGCAAGGAGGGATTGCCCACCACCTGGAGGGACAGCTTCACAGTGCCGGCTTCCGCGCGTCGGAAGCGGGCCTCGGACTCGCGCTGGGCTTGGGCAGGTGTCGACGCCGAGGTGGGCTGGACGCTGGTCGTGCTGTTGCGGAGCTGCAGCGACGTGGTGCCCGTGCGCTTGTCCACCACCTCGAGGTAGTCCGCGAGAGTGGTGCGCTCCACGGTGGCGCTGCTCGCCTGGGCTTCGATGGTCGCCTTGGCCATGGCGTCGCGGCCACGGACGCCCACCTGGCCCACGCGGCGGCCCAGCTCTGACTCGACGTTGACGGACAGGATGTCGCCCCGGCCCGCGTCTGCGTACCACCACAGCACCTGGGTGGGCGCGGCAGCCTGGTTGCGCGGGCCGAAGGTGAGGCCCTTGTCGTCGACGTGGAACTCGAACTCCTCCCTCGCGGCCAAGCGCCGGAGAAAGCGCGCATCCGTCTCCCCGGCTTGGTGAATGGTGTCGAAGGACTCTCCGGTGTCCTCGACGTGGACGGAGTCCTCTTCATAGCCGTACTCGGCGGCCACCTCTCGCACCACCTGGGCGCGCGTCTTGCCCTTCCAGGTGCGCGTCTTCGCCTCGCGGTGCATGAGGGCGCTGAGCGCCTGGCCCTCGACCGTGAGCACCTGAAAGCCCTTCATCTTTTTCACGACGACTCGCCGCGGCGGGGCCATTAGGCCCGGGTAGCCCCAGGACACCTCCAGCACCGCGCCGCCCACCAACTCGGCCCTGTCGAAGAGCGCCAGGTCGAAGTTGTCCAACTGGAGGGACAGCTTGTCGGCCTTCGTCGCGGAGTCCTCGAAGGTGAGGCCGAGGACACGGCCCTCCAGGGAGAGGGGCTCACCGCTGCGGGCCTTCTCGTGTGCCAGCAGCGTGAGGCGCACGCCAGGCGCGCTCCTGTCGAGGGGCCGCGTCATTCGCTGGCCCTCCGCCGCTGCTCGCTGAGGATGACGTCGGTGAGGACACGCAGCGAGGGGATGTAGAGGCGCCGCCCGACCTCCAGCTCCAGCGTCGCATCGATGATGGGCTCCGGCTGGAAGTCGGCGATGGCCCACCAGAAGCCGCACGCGCGCGGGAGGGGCGCGAAGTAGCGGCCGGCGAGGCCCCAGAGGGAGTCGCCCTGCGCCACCAGGTGGACGCGCGTGTCCGTGTGCGGCTGGAAGCCGTAGGGGACTCTCTCGGTGAGCAGCAGGCGGCCCACTTCGTCCCGGAAGCCCAGGGAGAAGGAGTAGCGGCTGCCGGCGTGAGGAGCCACTACGGCACCTCCTGACGGAGCTGCTCGGAGGTGACGCGGGTGTCCAGCACTTCCTCGAAGGTGACGGTGGCGGTGTAGACGAGGACCCGTCCGTCCACGGCGAGCTGGCGGTACTGGAACTCCACGCTGGCGACGACGCACTCGACGGTGAGGACGCCGGGCCAGAGAACGAGGACCCGCGGCGGTGCTGTCGCCAGCACACCCTCGGTGCCCGCCGGGGGCACGGTGAGCGTGCGCAGGAAGGCGCGGAACTCCATGATGTTGGAGGCGTCGGCCTGCTGCGTGGCGAAGAAGGCGTCGAGATAGAACTCCACGCCTGCCAGCTGCCGGTTGGAGGTGCCCTGAAACTGGAGCACCTGGTGGGAGAGGCCCGGCACTGCCAGGCGGTTCCAGTTCACCAGGAGCTTCTCGGTGAGCTGCGTGGGGTTGAAGAGGCACTCCATGGCCTCGCTGGTGAGGACATTCACGAGGAGGCAGCGAGGAGGACGGGCGAGGCCGGCAGCGATGGACACGTGGGGCCCGCCTTTCAGTACGCCGGCATGGGGGAGAAGCTGCGGGAGGCGGCATCCCTCTCGGCGCGCGCCGTGGCCTGGGCAAGGACCTCGCCATCCACCTGCAAGCTGACGAGGACGGGCGCGCTGGGATGCGAGGCTGGCTGCGAGGAGCGCACCTCGGCCTGGGGCAGCGAGGCCTGGAGGGCCGCCACCGCCGGCATGGATGAGGATTGCAGGGGCCAATCCACTGGCGAGGTGGGCGAAGTGGTGGTGACGACGGACGCGGGTGCGGCGGCGCTGCCGGTGGAGTCCTCAAGGCCGAAGGCGACGGACAAGTCCCGATGCAGACCCAGTCGGGCCGTGCGCAGCGCCTGCTGGAGGCCGGTGTTCGCACCGAAGAGGCTTGCCACCGCGTCCACGACACCGAGGATGGCGCCTACCAGCTCCAGGAGGACGCCGGAGATGGCGTCGACCGTGCCGAAGACGATGAGCCGCAGCCCTGTCCACGCCTTGGCCCAGTTGCCGGTGAGGGCCCCGCCCAGCGTCAACACCACGCCCCAGAAGACGTCGACGATGCCGGAGAAGGCCGCCAGGGCCGCGTTGAGGATGCCTCCCACCACGGACACCACGAGGGAGACGGCGGACACCAGCACGCCCACGACGGTTGTGATGTTGCCGATGGCAAACCCGATGGCTTGCCCCATGGCCACCCAGATGCTGCTGCCGTCCCTCGCGGCGGAGCTGGTGCCCAGGAGGCCAGAGAGCGCCCCACCGAGGACGCGGCCCAGGTGCGCGAGGCTGCCCAGGAGGACGTCGACACCGGCCTTCATGTAGCCCCACTGCCCCGCCAGCCCTTCGGCCATCTCGGCACCGGCCGTCATGCCCATGACGACGAAGTCGAAGACGCGGGCGAGGGCGCGCCCCACGGTGGCCCCGGAGGCGCCGAAGGCAGCGAACTTCGCGGCGGCGGTGGCCGCGTCGTCCCTCTCGGAGAGGAAGCCCAGTGCTGCGCCCACCCGCCCCAGCGTCGCCTGGAAGGCGTCGAGGGTGGGGCGCGCGGCCTCCAGTCCGGCGGAGAAGCCGTCGGCGATGCCGGAGAAGAAGCTGTGGAGGCGATGGCCCCACAGGTAGAGGTTGATGAGGAAGTCCTTCAGCCCGGCGTTCTCCGCGCGGCCCAACTCCTCCCGCACCGCACCGGAGAATCCCCCGTCCTCGAAGAGCTGGGCGAGGCCGCGGAAGGCGAGCGTCACCTGCTCCTGCACACGCCGCACGAAGTCGCCCAGGCCGCCGAGGTTGTGGCGGAAGGCGTAGGCGAGGCCGGCCACGGCGACGCCCAGGAGGGCAACAGCGGCTACCGCTGGCAGCACCGTGGCCAGGAGGCCTCCCAACGTGAGGCCCAGCACCTTGAGACCCACCACCATCAGCGCCAGGCCCACCTTTGCGGCAATGACGGCGCCGACGAGGGTAACCAGGCCACCAGCCCCGAGCGCGAAGGCCGCGAAGGCGCGCTTCACTGGGCCGGGCAATGCCTGGAAGACACCCAGCACCTGCTGCACCGCGCTGGCGACGAGGGTGACGAGGGGCTTCAGTACCTGGCTGAAGGGCTCTCCGAGGACGATGGCCAGCGTCTCCAGGTTGCCGGCTAGCAACGTCTTCTGGCCCTCGAAGGTGTCCAGCATCTGCTCGCGGAACGCCTTGGCCGTGCCGCCCGCATTCTCGAACTCATCGCGCAGGTGCTTGAGGGCCGCTGCGCCGCGGACGACTTCGCCGGTGTCCTTACGGATGCCGTTGGAGAACTGCGTGAGGATGGCATTCACACCACCGAGCGCCTCGCGGCCGAAGGCCTTCAGCAGGAAAGCGGAGCGCTGCGCTGTCGTCATGCGCTCGAGGGCGGGCGACAGCTTGTCGAGGATGTCGAGGAAGGAGAGGAAGTTGCCTTTGGAGTCGGTGACGGCGACGCCCAGGCCGCGCAGGTGCTTTTGTACCTGTGGATCCGCCATTCGCTCCATGGCAACGGCCACGGCGGTGGAGGCGCGCTCCACGCCGGGAACGACGTTCTTCACGAGGCCGAGGGCGATGAGTGTCTCGGGCAGGGACTGGTTGAGGGCTTGCGCACCACGAGCGGCGGTGCCGAGGGCCAAGGGCAACTCATTCGCGCTAAGCGCGAAGACGTTGACGGCCTGGAGCATCTGGTCGACGGAGATGGCGGCCTTGTCGGTGGAGATGCCGAAGGCCTTCATCGCCTGCGACGCGAGGCCTGCCGCGCCTTGGGGCGTCAGCTCCCCCAACGAGCCACCCGCCAGGTCCAACACCGGCAGCAGTAGCTCCATAGACTCAGCGGCGCTAAAGCCGGCCTGGGTGAGCTCGCGCAGGCCCAGCACGGACTCGGTGGGGGTGAACTGCGTAGCGAGGCTTGCTTGGATGGCAGCGTCTCGTAGCTGCCCAAGCACCTCGGCTGAGGCGCCAGAGACGGCGGCTACACCCGCCACAGCCTGCTCGAATTGGCCGGCGGTGTTGGCCAAGGACAGCGACGCGCCGATGGTGACGGCGCCCGCCGTGAAGAGGGCCATGGCAACGCCGAGCCGCTGGAAGGCGCTCTCAATCCGAGCAGTGCCCAACCCCACGCGCCTGTCGAGGGACATGAAGTTGCGCTCCACCCCCTGAAAGGTGGCGGAGGCCAAGTCCCGTGCCGTGAAGACGAAGCCCAAGCCGAGGTTGTTGAGCATGCGCTACCTCCGCTTCGCGGCCTTCTCCAGCGCCTTGGCCTCCTGGGCGCGCTGCTGGCCCATGCGCTCGAGCAACCAGTCCCTGTCCGAGGTTGGCAGCTCCAGCGCGTCACCGAGGGGAGCTGCGAGGCCGCTGCCGCCGTGCTGCTGCCAGCACAGTTGGAAGAGGCCCTCGCGCCACTTCTCCAGCGTCACGTCGGGAAAGAGGTGGAGCGCTCCCGGCGCCTCGCTGTCCGGGCTTGCCCCGGAAGGAAGAAGCCCCGGTCGAAAGGGAGCTCCACCTCCTGCCGCAGGAAGCACTCGGGGCACTCAACTTCGAGCGTCGTGTCCACGCCGCAGTCGACGCGGTCGAACTCGTCGACGAGGTAGTCTGCGTCGCGCAGGGTAAGGTCCTCGAGGAAGCGGCGCTTGTCGCGTGCGTCCACGCCGTCGATGTCCAGCACCCGGTAGGCGAGGACAGAGGACAGCAGCTTCTCCGGCGCTGCGCGCTGCAACTGCGGTAGCCGCCGTTCGTCCTCCCCCGTCAGCAACCTGAAGCGCACGCGCTTGCCGGAGTCGGGCAGCGTCGTCTCGAAGCGGTTGCCGGCCATGAACGCCGCGCGACTGTCGTTCGCGAGGGCGCGCACCGGCAACTGCGTCAAATCCAGCTCCCAGTCGATGCGGGAGCGGCAGGCAGCATTCTGGCAGGGGACGGCGAAGACGTACTCGGGGCCGTAGGTGAGGACGCGTACCTGGAGAAGCGCGAAGAAGCGGTCCCCCTGCAGCACCCGGCCCCAGTCCACCTGCCCGTCTGCGAAGGCGTAGGGGCCCGCCTCCAGGATCTCTTCCCAGCATGCGGAGAGCAGTTCATCTACCTGGCCGCCGCTCTTCGCCAGTTTGCGGTCCGCGAGGACGCGCTCCTCTCGCACCTTCATGCCGCGGATGCGGCCCGTCAGCCCCGAGGGGCATGAGATGATGTCCGCCATGTCGTCCTGCCTCCGGGAAGGACAAAGGCCTCGGGCGGCAAATCGGGGACATAGATTTTTGAAGTGAGGTTATGCTGGCCGCATGCCACGTGCGGAGTTCGAAGAGAAGTCGTTCGAGGCACCGCTTAATGCCCAGTTGCTGGCGGGAAGTACTCACCTCTACGCCCCGGGGCAGGTCCTGGAGTCTGCAGTTGGGTTTGACTCCGCAATGTGGACCAATAACGTGGGCTTCTGGCAGTTGTGGGGCGGGGCATCTGGACCTCCTGGTGGCTCATTCTTGAATGCGTCGTGGTGGGGGCCTTCTGCAAGTTCGCTTCCGCCTCTGCCGAACTACAACCTGAATCTCTTTCTTCAGTACAAGAGGCCCGCTCTCTTGGAGAGGTCGAACGCATCCGAGTGGGCCCAATGGAATCAGCCCTATTTTCGGTATGGGATTACTCCTCACCAGCAAACTGCGCTTGAGAAGTGCGCCCAGGGGCTAGGCCTGAATGGCCTCGTTGTGTACGCGTCGCCCTCATTTTGGACGCTCGGTGACCTATTCACGCATACCGTTCAGGGCTCGCTCGTTGGTGCGACGAACTTCGTTGAGGCCTCCGCCCTGACGGGGCATGGCGCGTACACCTATGTCGCTTCAGGGACGCACGGCATGGCATTTAGCGTCCCGGCAAAGATTCCAGTGCTCTCGGGCTCTGGTGGGATCCCTGAGCGTATTTCCAGGATTCCGGAGCCTCCTCGAGGCTCTAATATTTTCCAGTTGGCGGATCGTGCCCTGAGTAATGCGGTCGACCCACTTATCGATCTGGATGAATTTGGTCGTCGCATACAGGAGGTGGGGGCTGCCCTTCGTGGTGCTTTGGAGCCGGGAACGCTTGGTGATGATGGATTTGTGAATGTTGTTATCCCGTATCTTCGAGCATCCTTCCTGTGTGGGTTCCTCGGCCTTGGGTGGCTGATAGGCGGCTCGAAGGCGAGGGGGTAGCAATGAGGATGTCTCGAAGGCGCGAGGCTATTTCGTCAACTCGAAGAAGTCGTAGGTGAGGGTGACGGACTCGATGACGTTCTCGTCACTCTCGTTGTCCCACTCGCCCGCGACGAACTTCACCGGCCATGCACGGGACAGGCTCCACCGGCGCAGCGTGGTGCCGTCCCGATCCTGCTGGACGATATCGGAGTTGCGCTTGTAGAGGCCATCCGGCAGACCCAGTCCGCTGGACATGTGGACGACGTCCTGGAACCAGTCGAAGAGCTGATGGTCCTGCGTGGCGCCTCTCTCCAAGGTGACGTCGGAGAACGTAAGGCGCCCAGGGGACTTATTGGGGATGAGGCTGCCGCCCTCGAAGTATTGGATGTTGGCGACCTCGACGGACAGCTCGCTGCACTTCTGGAAACCCGCGTGGCCGATGTCGTCGATTTCGACGAGGAACTTGAAGCGCTTATGGAAGCTGCGCGGCTGTCCGATGATGGCCATGGCCAGTCTCCTTACAGGCCCGCCGAAGCCAACTCGGCTTCGAGGGCGCGGGTGTCTTGGGCGATGCGCAGGACGATGAACTCGGCGGGCTTGTTGGTGGCGAGCCCAATGCGGGCCACCAGCTTGCCGGCGAAGACGACGGACGGTGGGTTGAGGGCGTCAGAGACGTCGACGAAGAAGGCCTTGGCGGGCTCCTGGCTGCGGAATGCGCCATTCTTCATCTGGGCGAGGAGGAAGGCCGCAATGGAGCGCCGCACCTGGGCGCGCAGTCCCTCCGTGTTGTTGCGGTGCCGCGCAAACTGCAGCCCCGTCTTGAGACTGCGCTCGATGAAGGACACGCCCCTGCGCTCGGCGACGTAGGGGAAGTTGCCGCTGGCCTTCAGTGTGCGCGAGCCGTCGATGAAGCGCGGCAGGCCGGGCCCCGTGGTGAGGGGATTGATGCGGCGAGGGTAGACGATGTCCCGCTTCTTCTCTTCGAGGACCTCCTTGGTCTCGAAACCGAGGACGCCGAACATACGGCCGGCCTCGATGCCCGCAGGCGCGTCGTACACCCCGCCGGGGCGCGCGCCGTCGTTGCGCGCGAAGACGCCGGCGATGATGCCGGAGGGCGGGACGACGAGCTGCTCCACGTTGCCGTAGACGCCGCGGGCGGGGTTGAGCACCTTGACGCGCGGCCAGTACAGGGCCGCGTGCTCAGAGAGTCCTTCGAGGGCGGCCTCCTGCGAGACGTAGGCGACGATGTCCGTGGAGCTGTAGCCCGCAGGCGAGTCGAGGACCGCGAAGACGAGGCCATCGCGCGCTACCTCGCAGTAGCGCACCATGGCGTTGTGGACGGCGGGGGTGGCGCGCCCGGGCACCAGGAGGAGGGAGAGGTCCTGCACTTCGTCGAGCGCGTAAAAGGCCGCTCCGGCCGGCCTCGGAGCCGATGAAGTCGGTGTCGTCCAGGCCGACGAGGCCGTCCGCGCCGGCCGAGAGGGCCACCGTCTGCACGTCAGGAATTGCGTCCGGCTGCACCATGAAAGCCTGGATGTAGGTGGAGCCTGTGCGCTCGTCATTGACGATGCGCTCGACGTAGCGCGCGTCGTCCTCGGACGCGGAGAGGTTGGGGAAGGACTCGCGGTAGGCTCCGTCCTCGAGGACGAGGACGTCGAAGGTGTCGGGGGCACCGTTGGTAGAGGGACGCACCTCCACCTCGATGCGGTTGGCATAAGCGCCCGCGTCCTTGGCCTCCAGGTGGAGGACGTCGGTGGCGCCGGAGGCGTCGCCCGTGTGCGGCAGTGCGTCCAGGCCGAGGCCGGAGCCTGCGTCGCCCTGCACACGCAAGGAGGCGCCAGGCCCCGTGGGCTGGGTGAGCAACTGCAGCGTCCC
Organism: Corallococcus sp. AB018; assembly: GCF_003986945.1. NCBI lineage: Bacteria > Pseudomonadati > Myxococcota > Myxococcia > Myxococcales > Myxococcaceae > Corallococcus > Corallococcus sp. AB018. Next base: position 24,594 of record NZ_RAWR01000087.1, read on the forward strand.
CAGGGAGGAAGGCGCCACGCGGACACCCGCCACCGAGGCCTCCACGAGGGCGCGCACCTCGGTCAGTTCGACGGCGCGCAGACTCTGGACGTTGCCACTGCCCACCTGAGGGCCGCCGGGGAAGCCGAAGACGGTGCCTGCGATTTCGTCGCCCACCTCCAGACGGCTGGAGGCGCCCTGGGTGTCACTGGCAATCCTCAGCACACCCTCCGCCACGGTGGCTCGCCCGCCGACGATGCTCGCGTTGAGGACGGTGGCCACCTCCTGAGCGGTGGCCTGGGTGATGTCTTCGAAGTCCCCCTCGTTGAAGGTGATGAAGACGTCCCGGCCGTCGTCGACGCGCACGCGGAGCGACTGCCCGGCGGTGAGGGCATAGGGCCCCGGTCGGCCAGCGGCGACGGAAGCTGCGGCACCGGAGAAGACGACGTCCGCCGCCGCGGCGCCGTTGGCGGATACCTCCAGACGCTGTCCGTCGGCCAGCGTGAAGGGGGGCCGCAGCGTGCCGCGCACGACAGCGGGCGTGGGCCCTCCGCCCGTGGTGAGGGCCGCCGCCGCGCGCGTGGCCGTGTGTGACTCGGGGTTGGAGGCGTCCTCGTAGTGGACGGTGCGCACCACCCAGAGGTGACTGCCGCCATTCTCGAAGAAGCCAATGGCGGCGAGGGCCAGGTCGGAGTCTGGTGTGAAGCCGCCGAAGGTGGCCTGGTAGTCCTCCATGGAGGTGCATAGCACTGCCTGTCCGATGGGGCCGCGCTCCGCCAGACCGACAGCGCCGGCCACGGAGGTGGGCACGGAGGGAATGCCGCGGACGCGCGGCTCCTCCTCCTCAAACACGACTTTCGACGACAGCAGCTCACGACTCACGAGGCACCTCGCTTCTTCCGGGACGCGCGCGGCGACGCTTCCGGCGCGGTAGAGGGGGGCGATGACGGCGGGGCGGTAGGGGCCTGTCGCTTCAGGGTGACTTCGCCCTGGCGGATGGCAGCCGCCACAGCGGGCACGGAGAGGGCCGCTTCGGGCACGTCCTCCAGCGTCACGCCCGTGGCCAGGGTGAGCGACGAAGGCAGGCGCCGGCCGCCACGGCCAGGCTGCACGCCGCAGGCGCACGCGCCGCGCGCCACGCAGTACGACTCGTGGGGCAGCACGAATGTGACGAGCCTGCCCAGGGCATTGGTGAGGGTGACGCTCATGAGGTGCCTCCGGAGAGGGAGTCTGTTTCGAGGTGAGTGCTGGCGACGGCCTTGCCGATGTCGAGGGGCAGGCCCTCGTCCACGTCGAAGCCGCGCACCACCAAGCCCCACGTGAAGGCACGCACGTCGTCGCGGCTGCCGAGCTGCGTGCGCACCTCGCCGTCCGCGTCCACCTCCCAGCGCACGGTGCCGCGCGAGGCGTCCTCTGCGTCCCTCGGCATGGCCAGCCAGCGGTTGCGGTTGAGGAAGGTGGCCACGGCGGCCATGAGGTTGAGGAACTCGGCGGTGCGCTCGGAGGCCACCGTAAGGGTGAAGGCCAGGTCCGCCGTGTACGCGGGGCGTCTGCGCACCAACTCCGCGCCGGAGGGGCCCTGCACGACGTCCTCGTGCAAGACGTTGGTGGAGTAGCGACGACTCTCGCGCAGCGTTGGGCCTGACAGCACCACGGAGGGCAACGAGGCCATGGCGATGACGTTGAGGCCGTCGGCCACCGTGTCGTCGTAGTCGACGGAGACGCTGGCGCTGACGTTGGCCACCACCTGCCGCTTCAACTCACGCAGCAGGGTGCGCACGAGGCGGGTGAGGTCCGCTTCCTTCGCGACGCGCGGGCGCAGGTAGCGGTACGCCCCCGGAAGGACAGCGGCCTCTCCTGGAATGGGGCGTCCGTCCGCGGAGAGGTTGTGTAGCTCCGCGTCGACGGCGCCCACCTCATGGGCCGGCGTCCGCACGTCCGCGAAGTGGGTGCCTGCCTCTTCACGGACAGAGAGCACCTCCGCGCGCAGCCCGCCCAGGCGCACTGCCACCCGTGCGGCGAAGCCAGTGCCGGCGAGGCGGAGAATGTCTCCGCCGCTGGTGGGGCCCGAAGAGGGCGTCACGGAGGTGAGGGAGGGAATGGCCATTACCCGGGCTCTCCGAGGCCCAGTTCCTTCGCGATGCGCGCGAGGAAGCGGCGGCTCGCGCCCTGGCGGAACTTCGCAAATGCTGGCCGGAGGAAGGGGCGCGCGGGCGTCTGCGTCACAATGACGCCGCGCCCACTGCCGCCAGTGCGCGCCTGGCCGGCCTGGCGCAGGAGCGCGAAGAGGAAGCGCCGCATCTTCGGCGTCATGGGGATGACGACGGGCGGACCTCCGTACTCCTGCAACTGCGCCACGTCGACGAGGGACTCGCCGTCGGGACTCTTCGCCGAGCGGGGCACTCCGATGAAGGCCTCGTCGCCCTCCACGACGACGGAGATGGAGTTGCGCAGCACACCAGAGACGAGGAGGGCCTTCGTCCCGCTGAAGCCCGCGAGCTGGCGCGCCGCCAGCGTGAGGGGCGAGGGCGGGCGGAGCGGCTCGCCACCTGGCGCCTGCTGGGTGAGGCCCTGCACCACCTCCTTGCGCAGGGCGTGTGCCTCCTGACGAAGGGCCGCCTGCATCGCCCCCTCAAGGCGCGACGAGCCCGCCGCCAGCAGTTGGCGGGCCCGTGCCCAGTCTCCGGTGCGAGAGACGGCCATGGACGCCTCAGCCCTGCTTGGCCCGCAGGTGGGGGACGTGCGAGTTGAGCCACTCGAGGGCCACGTGCGTGGCCTCACTCACCACCGCGCCGTGGCGGACGGACACCGAGGTAAGGGCCAGGGTGTGGGCGGCGACCTCCACGTCCTCCGGCCGGCAGCCGTAGTGCTTGAGGCCCTCGGCGATGGGCCTCACGGCGGGAAGGGTGCCGTAGCGCCAGTAGTGCAGCTCTAGGTTGCAGGTGTATGCCTCTGCCTCGTAGCGGGCGCGAGCGGAGGTGCTGGTGAGGTAGGCCAGTTCGTAGCTGGGGCCCTCCTCGTCGTGCTGGACGACGTGCTGGTGCTCGTGGACGCACACCACCACCTGGGCCCACAAGTCCCAGCTCCCCTTCGGCACGCCTACCTCGAAGGGCAGGTAGAGGGTGCGCCCCACGGTGGTGGCGTACTTCTCCAGGAAGCGCTGCCTGTCGAGGATGCTCATGCGCTGCAGCGCTTCGGCCGCCAGCTGCATTTCAAGGGAGTCGGCCTTGTTGGCCGTCTTGGTGCGCAGGCGCGACTGCATGTGCTGGTAGAAGGCCCACACCTCGGCGGGTTGAATCTCGCCGCGCTGGAAGAGGGCGCCCACGCCAGGCAGGGACTGGAGGTAGCCCTTCACAGGACACCGCCTTCCGTGGCGCCGACGTCAGCGGTGCCCGCGTCCATGGTGGTGGGCAGGCAGGTGTGGCCCGCGACGCCCTCCTCGTTGACGTAGGCGCAGCTGAAGGATGCGCTGCTGTTCTCGCTGACGGCGTCGCAGTCGGCCAGCACCTGCCAGTTGCCGTCACCGTTGCAGATTTCGGCGACGTTGCCGGCGCAGCGCGTGGACACCGGCGCGCACCCGTCCGGCGCGCGGCAGCGGGTGAGTAGGGCGGTGGCGAGAAGCGGGGCGAGTAGCAGTGCTTTCACGTGAGTCCTCGGGCTTGGGGCCTGTCGTTGAAAGTGACGAGAAGGAGGTTGCGGCGAGGCCTCCGGCGCTGGAGTCCGAAGCCCGTGGGGCGCGCCTCCGTCACGTAGAGCCCGGGAGGCGTCCTCACGGCCTGCACGAGGGTGCCCGCGACGTCGTAGAGGGCGCCCAGCCTGTCGCTGGGGCGGATGAGGGCGTCGCCCGTGGCCGCGTCGACGAGGCCGAGGCGCTCCAAGTCGCGGAAGTGGAAGACGAGTTCGAAGCTCGTCCGGGGGCTGTTGCCGGAAGGAGTCATGCGCAATGACTCAAAGGCATCCGGCTCCACCTGGCAGGGGACACGCACGGGCGGGAATTCGCGACGGAAGGCTTCGGCCAGGCCGTCGTCGTCCGAGTCCACCAGTACCGGCTCGCGGAAGTCCGCGTCGTACCCGCTGGCATGGAGGCCCGGGCCGGGGCCCGCCATGACGGTGGTGTCCAAGCGGTGCAACTCGGCCAGGAAGGGGAAGATGAGCCTGCCCCTCATCAGGCCGCCCCGGGCAAGGAGGGCTTCACGTAGGGGGAGATGAGGGTGTCCACCTCCGGCTCTCCGGTGAGAGGTCGCACCGCGGGGCGGACACTGTCGAGGCGGTAGCTCTGCTCGCGCGTCCTCTCTTCCACCACGCGCCAGCGCGTGCGCTCCTCCAGGGAAGCCTCGTCCGCCAGCGGCGAGAGGCTGCGCAGGACGAGGAGCATGCAGGCCCGACGGATGGCGGGCGGCGTGCGCCCCTCGGGCGTCCCGTCCGCTTCGGTGTAGCCCCACCGCGCGCCCACGGTGACGTTGCCCTCGCCACGCGGGAAGACACGGCCATGCCGGAAGGTGATGCGGGGCCCGTCGAAGCCTGGCCCCACAGGGGCACCCACGACTACCAGGTGCTCCCGCGAGAAGGACACGTCCGCCCCGTAGAGGGCCAGGCGGTAGAGGCGGATGGGGGGCAGCGGCAGCCAGAGGGAGGGGGTGCCTCGCCCGTCGAGGTGCAACGTCGCCGAGCGCGGCTCGAAGTGCCACCCCGTCACCTTGTCGATGGTGTGCGTCGCCTCGTCGAGGAGGACGGCCAAGCGGGTGTCTCCCGCCATGGCCGCAGTGACGCCCTCGGCGCGCATGTCGGCCACCGTGGCGTACACGTCAGTCCTTCTCCCGCTTGGCGCGGCGGGTGTCCTTCTCCTCGCTGGCCTTCGGGAGGTCCTCCGTCGTCAGCGTGCCGGCGGGCCGCGCTGAACTCAGCTTCAGCTCGTCGCTGGCGCTGCGCTTCACCTTGGCTTCGTCAGCCTCGGTGGCGTCGAGGGACTTCGCCTCGGCCTCCGTGCACACGTCAAAGGCGAGCGGCGAGTAGGTGTCGCCGGGCAACTGGTGCACGGAGCGCAGGTAGTCCGCCACTGGCTTCTCCACCCGATACCAGCCGCGCTCCTCCTGGAACTTGATGCCGGCATACGTGTAGCGCCGCAGGACGTGGCCTCGGCGCGCGTCGTAGGCCTTGAGTCGGACGAGATAGGTGTTGTCCATGGTGGGCCTCACAGCTGCACGTTGATGGCCTTGGCCGTGCCCGCTTCTTCCGCGAACTTCGCGTCGAAGCGCAGCGTGGCCACCACCTTCAGCGTCCCCTCGGAGATGTCGCGCGCCGACTCGATACGAATCTGTCGCCAGATGCCGACGTGGATGTTCTTCGGGTTGCACAGGAGGATGGCCGTGCGGTCATTCGTCGCGCCGAGGTTCTCCGGCCACAACGGGATGGGTCGCACCGGGACGCCCGAGTAGAGGACCGGCGCGTCACCCTCGAGGAACTTGTCGCCGACAGCCGTGGCCCTCTCCGCCAGCGTGCTGCGGTAGTCCAGGTCCGCGTCTACGCTGGTAAGAGGAACCCCATGCTGCTCTTGTCGCGCAGGTGCTCCGAGGGCAGCGACTTGAGCAGGTCGCCCAGGACGTCCTTGGAGATGGGGGCGCCGGCCGCGTCCACGACGTTGCTGATGGCCTGCTTCAGCACGCCGTCCAACGTGGCGAGGAAGGGGTCCGCCGAGGCCGTGTCCCCGTTGACGAGGATCTCCTCCATGTCGCGGCTGATGGCGTCCGCCATCATCTCCATGAGGGTTTGGCGCAATTCGCCGCGCTCGATGGAGTCCTCCAGCACTTCGTCGGAGAGGCGCACCTCGCCCTTGAAGAGCTTCGCGTCGAGCTCCACCTGCGAGAGGTCGGGCTTCACGCGTTGGGCCGCGGGGACGGCGGTGGCCTCCTGGCCAGGACGAAGGATGCGGCTGCCGAACTTCAGCTTGGAGAACTGCTGCTTGGGGGCAGCCATAGGCACGACGGTGCATTGCTGCAGGAGCACCGACTGCTTGATGAGGAGGCGCATGAACTTCTGCGCCTGGGCGGGCTGGAGGATGCCGCCGCCCGCCGTGAGGTCGGCGAGGGCCAGGTCGGCCTTCTCCAAGAGGGTGCGGTTGTCGAGACGACTCATGGGGATTCCTTGGGCGTTGAGGCTTCCTGGGGCGGGTGGGGACGTCAGACGTCGTGGAAGGAGAGGGCCTTGTCGACGCTCTCCCGGTTGAGGGGCTTGTTCATGTCGAGGGGCCAGCCGACGTCCTCGGCGGAGGGCTTGGGCGGGCGCTCCGCGGGGGCGCTGCTGTTGGGCAGGCCGAACTGCTTCTCCACGCGGCCCAGGCGTTGGTGCTGCTCCTTCACGGAGCCCTCCAGCGCGCGGACAGCGTCGGTGAGCTTCGTCAGACCGTCCATGACGCCGGAGGACGCGGGGCCCGGAGCGGGCGGAGCTGGCTGTGGAGGAGGCGCGGGGTTGGTGGCCTTGGCGCGCGCCTCGACGTCGTCCTCGTCGTCTTCGTCCTCGTCCTCGTCCTCCAGTGCGTCGGCCAGCGCGCGCAGGTGCTGGGCCACCTCCACCACGCGCACGCCGTCGATGCCGTCCGTGGAGGTCAGCGCCTCGACGAGGGCTGTCACCGCTTCGAGGGCCTGTTGCGCAGAGGCGAGGACTGCGTCCTCGGCCTTGGAGGTGTCCGAGGTGGTGCTGGTGGCACCCTCGGCCTGCGCGGTGTCCTGGGGAGCGTCGTGCATGTCGTCTCTCTTCACGAGGAGGAAGCGGTGCTTGTTGGCGGCCCTGTCCACGAGGGACACCTCCTCCACCACCATGTCGACGAGGCGGTGGACGGACGCGGGGCCTTGGGTGGTGCTCGTCATGCGGCCTCCGGCTGGGACTTAGCGGAAGGGGTGTCGGAAGGAGGCGTCTCGGCGGCCGAAGCCTCGGGGAGGCGGCGTGCGGTGCCGCCAATGGAGAAGCCCGTCAGCTGGCCATCCTTCACGCGGCTCCAGAGCTCGTCGGAGAGGACGCGCACGGCGAGAAGCCAGGTGCCCTTGCGCACCTGCACCTCGCCCAGGTTGAAGTCGACGGGGGCCAGGTAGCTCTCCAGCACCTTCACCTGCCCGTTGACGCGCAGTTGGTGCATGAGGCCGAGTCCGCCGAACTCCTCCATGAAGCGGTGCGCCGCCTGGCGAATCTCAGCGGCGGAGTAAATGTCGCCTTGGGCGTCCACCGTCTCCGGCTCCAGGACGACACCCAGGACATACCGCTCGTCGTCGGGCGCGACGCCCTTGAGGAGGGACGCCGTGGTGACAAAGGGGGCGGCGCCGGGCGGCTCCTCCGGCTTCCAGTCGTCCACGGCGAAGTGGCCGTCACCTACCAGCGCCTTCGCGGCGGGCTGGTAGTTGGAGACGAGCAGCTGCGTCAGCACAGAGGAGCCGCCCACGCCGCGCATGGCGGCGATGGTGCGAGGCGTGCGGATCCGCTTCACGAAGAAGTCGGAGCCCTTCAGCAGTCCGGGCAGCTTGCCCCGAATGCCATACGTCATGAGCCAGCGGCCTTTGAGCGACTTGAGGACGCCGTAGAAGCGCTCCTCGTCGAACTGGCCCTCGCCGACATCGACGTTGTAGCCAGGATAGGGCGGGTCCAGAAAGAAGACGGTGTCCTTCCCGTCGTACTTGCGGACCACCTTCTCGTAGTCACCGCCGTACACCTTCACGCGCTTGAGGCGCGGGGCGAACTGCTCGATGCGCGAGAGCGTCTTCGCCGCGATGCCGGCGCCACTGGGGCTGAAGCTGCGCCCACGCAGCTTCCCGTAGGAGAAGTGCGTCAGATAGAGGAAGCGGTGCAGGCGCTCCACCTCTCCCTGGGGCTTGGCGTCGAAGAGACTCTTGAAGGTCTTCTCGTCGCCTACCCATGGCAGCTTCTTCAGCTTGGCCAGGCCTGCGGGCGTCAGCTTCTGGAGGAGTCGGTAGGCGTCGGCGATTTCGGTGTCCGCGTCGTTGATGGCCTCGACGTCCGAGGGGGCCTTCTCGAAGAGGACGGCGGCGCTGCCGGCGAAGGGCTCCACGTACGTCTTGTGCGCGGGCAGCATGGCCACCAGGCGCTTCGCCAAGCGCTTCTTGCCGGCGGGGCTGCCCCAGATGGTCTTCTCCACCGGCTCACCGCCCTGGAGGGACTCCAGGACGTGTCGGGCGCGAGTGATGGCCTTTGTGAGGGCGTCACCCATCGCGGAGGCCCTCAGGGTCGAAGCCCCACGACAGCTCCCAGGAAGTAGGGAGATTCAAGTCGTGGGGCCAGACGGCGGGCGTCGCCCCGACCTTGACAGTGGCGACCGACTCCTGAGTCGTCGTGTTGCCCTCCTGATTCGGAGGTGAGGTGGGGGTGTGTGTCGAGGTGATCTGCATCGCGGTTCGTCTCCGGCAGAGACAAAGGCCCGCGGCGCAAAATCGGGGACATGGCTACGCGATGACACCTCCGAACTGTAGGGAGCTTGCTTCGACGCAAGGAGTACGAGGGAGGAGCGCTTAGGCGCTTGCAGCTCACTCATCTCGTTCGCCTACGCCCTTACCGCCCGTTGCGACTCGCCGCCCTGCGCGCTTCCTCTCGCCGAGCGTCATCGGCTCGCTGGCGACGTCGCTCATCCTCTCGCCGAGCGTCTTCGCGCTGCTGGCGACGCCTCTCCTCCTCGCGCCGGTCGCTTTCACGCTGCTGGCGACGGAGCTCCTCCTGCCTCATCTCTTCTCGCCGTGACGCCTCTCGTCGTGCGTCCTCCTTCTGCTCGAGGCGTGCTGCTTCCTGCTTCTTGGCGTCCTCCCCCCAGTGAACTTCACGCCAGATGGCTGCTGTGCCGCGCAGCTTGGCTTGAGGAGGGGGTGGGAGGGCGTCAGCACCTGCTTCGGGTGGGGATGGTGCACGTGAGGAGCCTCCTGCTCGGAGGCTTCGGTTATCGACGCAGACGCCGTTGACGCAGGTATTGCCGAGGAAGCACGAGGCTTGCGGCCCGCATGACTCTCCGACGTCACGGTAGTGAGTGACGGGCTTCGCGCACCGTCCCCTGGAGCAGGTGAATCCAACGCAACACTCCGAGGTCCCCTCGCACGAAGCATCCGAGGAGCCACATGTCAGGGGGCCTGCGAGCGTGGGGGGAACGCATGCCCCTTCGCGACACACGAGGCCGTCGCAGCATGAGCCGCCAGCCCTGCACGGTGAGTCCATAGGGGTGCACGAAGCGGACGGAGTGCAAATGCCGGTAGGAAAGGACGCGTCGGGACGGACTCCCTCACAGGTGAAGCCTGGGCAGCACGTGTCGGAGGTAGCACAGCGGCCGCCTCCACGATTGCAGGAGAGACTTGGGCCCCTGGCGGTGCGGCAAGTGCCTTGGGCGCAGACATTCGCCGAGGAGCAGCAGTCCGCATTGGTCGTGCATGGTCCATCGCTGTGGCTGCACTGGAGGGAGCTGGCAAACGCAGGGAGGGAGATGCAGAGCTGGAAGAGAAGGAGGGCGAGGGCGGGGCGGGACATTGGCATGGAGGGGAAGGGGATTCGCGAGAGGCAATTCGTCAATTGCAGGGGATGTGCCGGTGCTCCTGCAGGTCGCCAGCCTCTCCAGGCACAGCGGATGTGCGCCGGAGGGCCTGTCCGTGCCCCGGGACGGGGTTGGTTCTTTCTGGATGGCGCCGACGTGAGAGTTGGCGAGTTTGGAGGAGGCCCAGGGCGGATCTGCGGGAGCGAGTCGCACTCGCCCGCTGTCGAGCCGCCTGTGTTGCGTACTCCTTCGCCGGAGATCCTCACCCGAACAGCGAAGGATGGTGGCTCTCACGTGACGGCGAGCGTCGTCGTGCGACAGAGGCCGTGGTACGGCGGGAAGCCCACGCCTGCGTCCGCGAGCTGCCTGTCCGAAGCGAGCGCGCGGAACTCGCCAACGTCGTCGCGTGTGCCGGCGGCGGAGCGGAGCACCTCGGCCAGACGCGTCTCCTGGCCCCCTCGGTTGACGTAGAGGAGGGCTCGCCCGGTGTCCGCGTCGAGGCGCTCCCTCACCCAGGGCAGCTCCTGCTTCACGTCCTCGGGTTGGCTGAGGGACTCCAATCGCTCGAAGCGCTGGAGGGCCTCGCCTACGGAGAATGTCTTCCCGTGGAGGAAGCGGCACACCTGGGTGGTGGCCTCGTCGAGGACAGCCTCGATGCGGTAGCGGCGGATGCCGGCCTCGGCGTAGCTGCTCATCTGACTGAAGGAGCGCCCCTGTCCGATGAAATGGCTCGCCACCACCTCCCAATAGAAGGGGGCCCGCTCGATGAGCGCGCCGCGGGCGGCCCGCTCCAAGGACTCGGCGATGTCGCTTCTCCCCAGGCCCGCCTCCAGCCCCTCAGCCACGAGCTGCCGAGCCTCTTGGCCGAAGGCGTCCAGCCGGCGCCCGTACTCGTCCCGCACGAAGTTGCCCTGGGTGCGGACGATGTGCTGGGCCACGCGCCTGTCGACGGCGTTGAAGCGGGCGGCGAGGGCGAGGCCCTGCTCTCGTCGGGCGTGGCTGCGGGTGGACGCCACCACCTCTTCGGCTGCGTCACCGAGGGGCGCGTGGATGCGGGAGGGGATGACGGCTGTCCGCCGGCCAGCGGCCTCCAGGGCCTGGGCGACGAGGCGCCTGCGCTGGGCCGCCGTCGTCGTCCTCCAGTCCACGTCGAGGACGGCCACCGTCTCTCGTATGGCGTCTACATCCGCGCGCCCGACAGCGCGACGGAGGCGCGCGGCAAGCAGGGCCACGGCGCGGTCCATGCCCGCGGCGGTGCCAACGTCCAGGGCCTTGGCCACCGGCAGCCGCAGGATGTCTCCCAGGAGGGTGTCCGCCACTGCCCGCGCCTCATGCAGGAGGAGGAGGCTGTCAGCTGGGGCCGTGCACACGGGGCACCTCCTGCGCCACCAGCTCCACGGGACTGCGGCGCTTGGCGCGCACTTCGACGCCGGCCGCAGTAGGGGAGAAGACGACGTCGTGGCTCGCCGCGCACCTGTCACACAGCGCGAAGACGAGGAGGCCGTTGCGCCAGAGCGTCGTCGTCTCCTCAAGAGGGCCGCGCCTACGGCACATGCGGCACTCCAGGACACCGCGCTCGGCGTCGGCCTGGGCCTGGAGCACCCACGCGCGCTGGAGTTGCTCGGGCGTCATGGGGCCTTCTCCGAGAACCAGGTGTCGAACTCCGCCCGGGGGACGGCTACGTGCTCGGTGTCCATGTAGCGCCGGGCCAGTGCCAGGCGCCCTTGGGCCAGGCGCTCCTCCTCAGCCCGAAGCTCTTCTCGCAGCCCCAAGAGGCGCTTCGCCTCGCTCAGCAGCGAGCCCCTGTCCTTCTGGGGCTTCAAATCTTCGACGCCCGTCTGGATGCCCGCGAGTGTGAGGGTGATGGGGCGCTTCACCCAGTCGTCCCCAATCTTGCGGAACTCTCGGTGGAAGATGTCGCCGGCCAGGTGACGGCCCTCCTCGGGGGTCAGCACGCCCACGCGCACCAGGCGCTCCACCATCTCCGTCATTCGCTCTGGGTCTCTCGTGGCAGTCGTCTGGCTGCGGAAGCGCCAGAAGCGCACGCCCATGTCCGCGAGCACCTTGCGGTTGAGGAGGAAGTCGAACTCGTCGCGCTCGGGCTGGAACACCTGGTCCTCAGCGAAGCGCAGCTGTGCCTCCGCCACCGAGCGGTTGAAGTCCCGTCCGTCGCCGCGCAGCAGCGGCGGCAGGCGGAAGGCGCTGCCCACCTTGTCGATGTTGCGCTGGTCGTACTCCTGGAAGAGGGCGTCCTGCTGTTGGGCGTCCGTCAGGGGGCGCAGCTCAATCTTCGCGCGGCCTCCATCGCCGGTGCCGGCGCCGTCCGCCTCAAGGATGAGGATTTTGTGAAAGTTGGCCTTGCCCTTGAGGTTCTCCTCGATGAAGCGCTCGATGCGCGGCACCGAGGCGTCGGAGAGACGCCCACCGGAGACGAGCAGCGCCAGGGGCGGGACGGACTTGTTGTTGAAGTAGAGGTAGTTGACCTCCTCCATCTGCCGGGAGCCGAGAACGGACAGCAGGGTGCCCACCCAACGAGGAATGCCGTAGGGCGAGCGCGGCGAGTGGATGGCGAAGTGGATGATCTCCGTGGCGGGTCCGTCCGAAGCGTCCGCGGCCTTGAGGGTTGTGACGTCTGGGAAGGCGCGGCCGGTGAGGCGAGAGATGACGCGCGGGTCCCCGAAGGACTTGAAGTACACCCGCTCGCTGCCCTGCACCTGAATGTAGCGGCGCAGGCGTCTACGGGTGGTGACGGTGTCGAAGCTGACGGCGGAGATACGCACGCGCTCGCGCACCTCGACGGCCTCCTTGTCCAGTGGGAGGAGGCGCACGGTGAATGAGGGCACGTACACGAAGCGGGCGATGTCGCCCTTTCCGTCCCGCAGCACCTCCCAATAGGCGTTGCCCGTCACCTCCAAGTCATGGCGGGTGCGGCGGCGCAGCTCGACGAAGCTGGAGTCGAAGCAACAGAAATCGAAGAAGGACTCCAGGCGGGCCTTCTCCACCCGGGCCTGCTGACGCACCTCCTCTGCATGCGCGGCGACTTCCTCATCCGTGGGGCGCAAGGGCGTCCCCGGAGGCAGCGTGCCCGCGTCACGCGCGGACAGGCGCTCCAGGGCCATGGCGTCGGCCACCTTTCCCTGTGCCCCGTCGGCGTCGAAGTCGATGGCGGGCTCGAAGCGGAATCCGAAACCGTCGATGTTCGTCGCGTAGGCGTCGACGTTCTGCCTCAGCGAGTTGGAGTGCTCGACGAGGAGGCAGAGGGCCTCCGGATCGTATGGAGGCTGAAGGGCGCCCGCATCGCTGAAGGCCAAGGCCTCCTCGCCACCAGGACGGCTGGCGGGCTCGTCGACACGGGCGCCTACCACCACCGCCTTGAGGATGTCCTGGAGACGCTCCTCGGCCTGGTGGACCTCCGCGGGCACTGTCACGGGCGGTCCTCCACGTAAGCCAATAGGCCCGTGGGGGTGTGAGAGACGGCGCGCACGCGCTGGCCGCGGGCCGCCAACTCGCCGTGGAGCGCATCAAGCAGGCCGTCGAGGGTGGACGCCTCGACGGTGAAGCCCGGCTCGGGGTGTGGCGCGCCCGAGGATCCGGAGAGAACGAAGACTTTGACGTCGCGCTGCACACGGGCCTCCCCCATCAGGTGGAGGCAAGGCGCGCGGTGGGAGGGACGCCCTCGACGTGAGAGGGCGGTGGGGAGCCGCGCGCCTCACCTCCAGCGAGGGCAAAGGCCTCGGGCCCGATTTCGGGGACATCGGGTGTGCGTGCTTTGGGGTTGTGTCGAGACGAACTGCGACACGCCAGGGAGGGCTCTGTGGCGCCGGCCCTGCCGAACACGCTGAAGCAATCTTCAACGCGGAGGAGACACCATGGACACCTACCGTGTCGCGAGACTGCCCGCGCGCCTGCGTGGCTTCGCGCTGCCGGACACGAGCAAGTCACCCGAGGGCTATGTCGAGGCGGGCGACTATCTCGTGCTCGAGGAGAAGGCCCGCTACCCCACGCCCGATACCGACTACGCCCGGCTGATGGTGCCCCAGTTGAGCGGGCTCGACACATGGGTGTGCACGCGCTGGCGCACGCAGCACTACGCGACGCTCGTCTCCCAGGAGGGCGCCCCTGCCATGGCCCGGCTTTCGTTCGCCAATGAGCCGCTGGCCATCCAGGAGGAGCGTCTCTTCGCGCTCCTGTGGGCGTTCGTCGACTACCGGTACGACGTGAGCAGGGCGTACTACCCGTGGGCGCTGCCTGGCGTCCGTGTCCCGTTGGCGCCGCCCCGACTGAACAACTGCTGCACCTTCGTCGAGGCCTTGCTCGTGAAGGCCTTCTCCGAGGCGCATCGCGCGGCCTTCTCGTGGGACGCGCATCGCCACCGGCAGATGATGATTGCTCCCACCCAGGACTACTTCTCCCCCGTGACGGCGGCCGTCGAGTCCGGCATGGCCCTGGTGGCACCGTCGGCGGATGTGCCGCCCCACCCGTGGACGCTCATCCAGGGGTGGCGCAGCCAGTGGGGCTCTGGGCACACCTTCCTCGTCGTGGACTTCCACCCGGAGACGGACAAGGTGTTGGTGCTGGAATCCAACGCCGCCTTCCGGCTCGACGGCGTCGGCTACCGTGGCCTCGGCAACCTGCGGGACGTCGGCCGCCAGCCGCCTGCGGACTGGTGGACGCGGAGCGAGGTGTGGACGTGGCGCCGCATCTGCTCGACGTACCCCTTCCGGCGGCAGGGCTGGTTGAAGGTCAAGGGGCCCAGTCCATGAGGGCACTCAACCAGCGCGCTCATATCGACTTGCGGCCAGTGTTTATGTTGTACCTGCTCGATTCCGATGTCGTAATGATTGTGTGCTGTTTTTGTGCGGGCTGAATGAGAAGAGGCAGGATGATGGACGAGATTTTTCTGACACCTGAGCAGCGAGTAACGTTTGGGATAGCGAGCGAGGACGAGGAGCGGGAAATTTTTCGGTGGAATATGGCCCGCATGGGGGTGGTGCTGGGGCGTGATGGGC